>JBDUAP010000408.1:0-2677 GCA_040004585.1 Sporichthyaceae bacterium | reverse complement strand
GGGTGGTCTCGGCTCTCCTCGTGGTGCTGACCGTCGAGGTCTTCGACGCCAAGCCCTCCGCGATGGGCTACCTCGACGCGATCATCGGCATCGGCTCGGTGATCGGCGGGCTGGTGCTGCTGCGCCGCGCGGAGAAGCTGCGGGTGGGCCGCGGCCTGGCCGTGGGCACCCTCGGGTGGGGGGTGCCGATCGTGGTGATGGGCGCCCTCGACCAGCCGGTGGTGATCATCGTGGCGCTGGTCGTGATCGGGCTCGCCGACCCGTTGGCGATGCTCGGCACCGAGATCATCCCGCAGCGGCTCGCCGACGACGCGGTGCTGTCCCGGGTCCACGCGGCCCTGCGCGCCACGCAGATCGGGGTCACCGCCCTCGGCAGCCTGGTCGCTCCGCTGCTCCTGCACCTGGTCGGGCTGCCGGTGACCCTGCTGGTCGTGGGAGGTGTGGTCACCGTGTCGGCTGTGTGGTCGGCCCGGGCGATGCCGGGGCTCGACGCCCGCTTCGCCGAGCTGCCCGAGGCGGCCCTGCTCCGGGCGGTCCCGGTCTTCGCGCCGATGTCGCCGGTGGCACTGGCGGCGCTCGCCCGTCGCGTCGAGTACGCCGCCCCAGCAGCGGGCGAGGCCGTCGTACGGGAGGGCGAGCCGGGCGAGCTGTTCTACGTGATCGTCGACGGCGAGGTCGAGGTCACCCAGGGCACCCGGTTGCTCCGTCGGCAGACCGCCGGGGAGTTCTTCGGCGAGATCGCGCTGCTGCGCGACATCCCGCGCACCGCGACGGTCACGGCCACCCGCCCGACGCGACTGCTCACGGTGTCGCGCGCCGACTTCCTCGCCACCGTGGGCGGACAGCTTGACTCACGCACCTACATCGAGGACGTCGCGACCCATCGGCAGGCCTTCTGAGGTCAGCCTCGCAGCGACGCGAGCACGGCCTCGGCCGCGCGCCGCGCGGCGACCAGCGCGCCCTGGAGGGACGGGGTGTCCCGGTGGTCACCGGCGACGAACAGTCCCTCGCCCAGGTCGACACGACGGCGCAACGGCGTGCCGGGCGCGAAGACGGGCAGGGCGTCGCGGATCACGTCCGTGCGGGCCAGCGTCCAGCCAGTGGCGTCGACGCCGTAGACCAGTCCGGCCTGGCGTCGGACCTCACCCTCCAGGTCTCCCCGGGCACCGACGACGGCGCCGCCGACCAGCGCCCCGTCGCGGGCGTAGCCGGGCGCGGCGTTCGTGACCACGGCGGTGTTGGTGAGCGGCCCGCGCCCCTCGCCGTCGACGTGCAGCAGTGCCCGGGTCGACGGCGGCTCGGGCGTGTGGAACCAGTACGTGGTCAACGAGTTCATCCGCGGCAGCCCGCACGCGGGCCGGCCGATCAGGGCGGCCGCGGCCGGCGACTCGGTGGCGACCACGACGGCGCGCGATGCCACGGCGCCGTCGTCCGTCAGCACCTGCAGGCCGGCCGGCGCGGACTCGACGCGTCGGGCGGTGACCCCGAAGCGCACGGCCCCGGACGGGAGTCGCGACGCGAGCTGGTCGGGGATGGCCTGCATCCCGAGGGCGGGTACGGCGGGCGTGCCCCGGAGGAAGGAGCGGACCAGCATCTCGCCGAGCCGGCTGGAGGACGCCAGATCCTCGTCGGCCAGCACCCCGGCCAGGAACGGCCGGAGCACCCGCTCCGTCAGCGGCCCGTCCAGCCCCCGACGACGCAGCGCCTCCCCCAGCGACATGTCGTGGCAGGCGTTCCGGTGCCGGACCCACCGTCCCGGGCCGTAGCCGACGGGCGCCGCCCAGGCGAGCAGCCGGAGCTTCTGGCCGAGCGAGGCGATCGGCGAGGTGAGGTCCGCGAGCACGCTCGACGGCAGGCGCAACGGGTCACCGAGCACCTGGCGGCGATCACCGGTCGCCACCGCGACCCCGGCCTCGAACGGCATCAGGTCGAGGGCGTCGAGGTCCAGCACCCGCCGCGCCTCGGGGTAGGCCGGGTTGATGAGCTGGAAACCGCGGTCGAGACGCAGCCCGTCGACCAGGTCCGTGCGCACCCGGCCGCCCGCTGCTTCCGCACGCTCCAGCACGACCACCTCCGAGCCCGCGGCCCGGAGGTGCACGGCGGTGGCGAGGCCGGCCAGCCCCGCACCGACCACCACCACGTCCGCGACCTGTGCGCGCATGGTCAGGCCACCGTGCGCGGCGGCTGGGGACGTTGGTGTCCAGCCTCACCGCCGATCCGCCCGCCGTACGGGCGGCCGTGGTCGGCGAACTCCTCCCGGTAGAACCCGAGGGCGAGGTCGCCGAGCTCGACCCGCGACCCGGTGCGGAGGAGCCGGCTGCCGTGCACCCGCTCACCGTGCACGCGGACCACGACGTCGGCGGAGGCGGGCGACACCCGGAACTCGTCGATCTCGTCGTGCACCACCGTCGCGTGGTGCGGAGCAAGACCGGCCAGCACGATGTCGCACTCCGGTCCGGACCCGATGGTGGTCCGCTCGGCGTCGAGCCAGTAGACCCCGAGTCCGTGGCCCTTCCACAGGTCCTGCTTGCCGATCATCAGCCGCGCACCCCCTCCGTGCGCGGGGTCGTGCGTCGTGCCCGGCGGCCGGCGGACCCGGCGCGCGAACGTGGGAGCGATCGGGAACAGCGTGGCCGGAGGGGTCGACGCCACGTCCGGCAGGACCGCAGCGCCGCTC
>JBDUAP010000407.1:0-2693 GCA_040004585.1 Sporichthyaceae bacterium | reverse complement strand
AGGTAGTCCTGGAACACGCGCTCGAGGGAGTTCTGGGCGCCGTCGAACTTGTAGACGCCATAGGCCAGCGCGACCAGCAGCACCCCGCGGATGAACCGCTCGGCCGCCAGCAGCCGCAGGATGAACGCGTCGCGCAGCGCCTTGCCCCGCAGCACCAGCGGCGCGTCCTGCGCGGGCCCCTCTCCGTGCGGCGGGCCGACCACGAACGTCGCACAGCGCAGGCAGCGCCAGGCCTCGCCGTCGACGGTCTCGACGTGCAGGCTCTCGGCGAGCTCTTCCTCGTTGGGCTTCCAGGTCACGTGCCCGTGCCGGCCGCAGCTGCGCAGCTCCCAGTCCCACTTGCTCACCGTGTCCTCACCGGCGGCAGCCTATGCGGACAAACCCCCGCGACACGGGTCCGGCTCGCTTGGGATGATGGCCCGGTGACCACCCGGACCATGCGCACCACGGCCGAGCTCGAGGCCGCCCTTGACCACCTGCGCGCCGCACCGACCGGCGCCGGCGAGCTGACCCTCGTCGTACGCCGTCCGGAGCGGCTCGAGCGTGAGCTGCTCGTCGAGGGCGAGCTCGACCCCGAGGCGGGGCTGGTCGGCGACAACTGGCGCTCGCGGGCCACCTCACGCGCGGTCGAGGAGGGCCGACACCACGAGGCGATGCTGACCCTGATGAGCAGCCGCATGGTCGCCCTCCTGGCTGACGAGGACGAGGAGCGGGCGCTGGCCGGCGACCAGCTCTACGTCGACCTCGACCTGTCCGTCGACCACCTGCCGGTCGGCGCCCGGCTCGCCCTCGGAGACACCGCGCTGCTGGAGATCACCGCGAAGCCGCACCGGGGCTGCAAGAAGTTCCTGGCCCGGTTCGGTGCCGACGCGCTGGCGTTCGTCAACAGCGACGAGGGGTCACGGCTGCGGTTGCGCGGTGTGTACGCACGCGTCCTGCGCGGTGGCGTGATCCACCCCGGCGACGTCGTACGCCGTCTGGGCTAGACGCCCCTCGGAGCGACATTTCGCCCCCACCCAGCGGCGTCTCAGGATCGTCACAGGTGAGGTTGGCAAGGTCTCCCCCATGAGCAACGAGCCGCCGTACGGGGAAGAGTATCCGCAGGCCGGACACGAGTGGAACCAAGAGCCGCCCGCGCCGCCCGCCACCTGGTCCCCGTACGCGTTCTCGGCTCCCGCGTCACCCGGCACCGAGGACACGCGGCCGCTCACCGGATCCACCCCCGGTGACGGCCTGATGTTCCCGCCGGACCGTCCCCAGCGACGGGTACGCGGAAAGGGGTTGGCCGCTTCCGTGGTCGCAGCCAGCCTGCTCGTCGGCGGCGCGGCCGGGGTGGGAGGTGCGGCGATCTGGACATCGACGCATGACACCCCGGCCGAGTCGTCGCCGGTGCTCGCCCAGTCGGGTAGCTCGACCGCGCAGACCGCGGCGACCGGCTCGATCGAGAAGGTCGCCCAGAACGTGCTCACGTCGGTCGTCATGATCGATGTCAGCGGCGCGAACGGCTCGGGTTCCGGCTCGGGCATCATCCTCAGCGGCGACGGCAAGATCCTGACCAACAACCACGTGGTCGCCCTGGCGGGCAAGGGCGGCTCGCTCAGCGTGTCGTTCAACGACGGCTCCCGCGCCAAGGCCAAGGTGCTCGGCGCCGACCCCCTCACCGACACCGCGGTGATCCAGGCGCAGGGCGTGAGCGGCCTGACCCCCGCCACCCTCGGCCACTCCTCGAGCCTGCAGGTCGGGCAGGGCGTCGTCGCCATCGGCTCGCCGTTCGGGCTCGACGCCACGGTCACCAGCGGCATCGTCAGCGCGCTGGACCGCCCGGTCGACGTCGGCACCGTGAGCCAGGGCAACGCCACCGTCTACCCCGCGATCCAGACAGACGCGGCGATCAACCCGGGCAACTCCGGCGGCCCGCTGGTCAACCTCTCCGGCGAGGTGGTCGGGATCGACGCGGCCATCCAGACCGCCACCAACACCACGACCCAGGGCGAGCCCGGCTCGATCGGGCTGGGCTTCGCGATCCCGATCGACGAGGTGCTGCCGATCGTGCAGGAGATGATCAAGGGCGAGACCCCCACGCACGCCCGTCTCGGCATCGGGGTGGAGAACGCCGCCACCAGTAGCGGCGCGGCCCTCGGCGAGGGCGCCAAGATCCAGAAGGTCGACACCGGCTCCGCCGCCGAGAGCGCCGGGCTCGAGACGGGCGACGTGATCACCAAGGTCGACGACCACCTGATCACCACCTCGGACTCGCTGGTGGCCACGATCCGCTCCTACCGACCCGGCGACTCGGTCAGCGTGACCTACATCCGGGGCGGCAACAGCCACACCGTCCAGGCGACGCTCGACTCGGACGCCGAGACCACCAACTCCTGAGCTCGAGGCCCGGGCGGCGTGCGAGCGCCGGTGACTGGCCGCCCGGGCCTCGTACCACTCGTCGGGACACGAGCATCGTGGCCCGGCGGAGAGAACGTCGTACGACGGCCCTCAGCGCGTGCGGCGTACCCGGGTCTCGTCCCAGACCGGCCCGTCCGACTCGTAGACCTCGCCGTCCGCGCCGTACACCAGGAACCGGTCGAAGCCACGCGCGAACCAGCGGTCGTGCGTGACCGCGATGACCGTCCCGTCGAAAGCCTCGAGGCCGGCCTCCAAGGCCTCGGCCGACTGCACGTCGAGGTTGTCGGTCGGCT
>JBDUAP010000406.1:0-2693 GCA_040004585.1 Sporichthyaceae bacterium | reverse complement strand
GGAGTTCACGTACTGGACCGTGCCGCCGCCGGGCACGCTCGGAACGGTGTTCCGGAACAGCTCGCGGCGGCCGACGAGCAGGCCCGGCGTGCCGGGGCCGCCGATGAACTTGTGCGGTGACAGGAAGACCGCGTCCTTGTGGCACTGCGGGTGCGCGTCGCAGGCGCGGGTCATCTCGATGTCGACGTACGGCGCGGCCGCGGCGCAGTCCCAGAACGACAGGGCGCCGTGGCGATGCAGGAGGTCGGCGATCCGATGCGTGTCGGTGACGATGCCGGTGACGTTGGACGCCGCCGAGAACGACCCGATCTTCAGAGGCCGGTCGGCGTAGTCGACCAGCTGCTGTTCGAGCACCGCCATGTCGATGTGTCCGTCGCGGTCCTCGGGAATCGTCACGACGTCGGCGATCGACTCGCGCCACGGGAGCTCGTTGGAGTGGTGCTCGAACGGGCCGATGAAGACGACCGGCCGCTCATCCGCCGGGATATGGGACGACAGCGCGTACCGCGCGTCCAGGTCGGCCGGGATGCGCAGGTTGAGGATGCCGATCAGCTTGTCGATCGCGGCCGTGGAGCCGGCCCCGCAGAAGATGACGACGGTCTCCTCGCCGCCACCGATGGCGTCGCGGATGATCTGGCGCGCGTCCTCGCGGAGCCGGGTCGTCTGCAGGCCGGTGCCGCTGGACTCGGTGTGGGTGTTGGCGTAACGGGGGAGCACCTCGGCGCGGATGAAGTCCTCGATGAAGGTCAGCGATCGGCCGCTGGCCGTGTAGTCGGCGTAGGTGACCCGGCGCGGCCCGTAAGGACCGTGCATCACCTGGTCGTCGCCGATCACCGACTCCCGGATTCGCAGCAGCAGGGAGCTCTCGACGGCGGTCAACGGGGCGTCGGTCACGCTGACACGGTAGGCCCGTCTGCGTACAACGGCATCTGCGCCTGGCCGCGCTCCATCGAGAGCAGCCACTGCTTGCGCGGCAGGCCGCCGCCGAAGCCGGTCAGTGACCCGTCGGCGCCGATGACCCGGTGGCACGGGACCACGATCGAGAGCGGGTTGTTGCCGTTGGCCGCGCCGACCGCGCGTGATGCGCCGGGCCGGCCGATCTGGGCCGCGAGCTCGCCGTAGCTACGGGTCTCGCCGTAGGGGATCGTGCGCAGCGCCTCCCACACCGTGAGCTGGAACGGAGTCCCCCTCGGCGCCAGGTCGAGGTCGAATGACTCTCGCTCGCCAGCGAAGTAAGCGCCCAGCTGCTTGATCGCTGGCGTGAATGGCGCCGCGTCCTCGGCCCAGCTCGGGTCGATCCCGTGCGGGGGCTCGCCCATGTAGACGGCGGTGATGCCCCCGCCGTCGCTGGTGAGGACGAGGTCGCCGATGGGGCTGGTCACGGTGGTGTAGACGGTCACAAGGTCTCCTCGGTCGGGATGTTCCACAGGTGCATCAGGGCATAGGAGCGCCAGGGGCGCCAGGGCGTCGCGCGGCTCTCGGCCGCCGCCGGGTCGCTCGCGGCTCCGAGCCGGTCGAGGCCGTGTCGGACACCGAGATCGGTGGGCAGGAACACGTCGGGGTCACCGAGCGCGCGCATCCGCACGTAGCCGGCCGTCCACGGCCCGATGCCTGGCACTGACTGGAGAGCGGAGTCGACCTCGTCGCGGTCGGCACCGCAGTCGAGGTCGATCACCCCGGCGGCGAGGGCGCTGCACAGGTCGACGAGGGTCTGACCGCGACGGCGCGGCATCGACAGGGCGGCGGGATCGGCGTCGGCGAGCGTGTCAGCGGTGGGGAACTGGGAGGTGAGCCCCTCGGCCGGCAGGGTCAGCGGCTTGCCGAACTGGGCGACGAGGCGCCCGGCCAGGGTGCGGGCGCCGGTGACCGAGACCTGCTGACCGAGGACAGCGCGGACCGCGATCTCGGTGCCGTCGACGGCACCCGGGACGCGGATGCCAGGCCGGTGGCGCACCAGCGGGGCGAGCAGCGAGTCGTGGCTCAGGGCCTCGTCGACAGCCGCGGAGTCGGCGTCGAGGTCGAGCAGCCGGCGACAGCGGGCAACCGCGGGCACGGCGTCGCGGGGGTCTCGCAGGGACAGGGTGCACGCGACGTGATCACCTGCTGGTGTCAGTGCGACGGTGGCCTCGTCATGAGGGAGGCGCAGCGCGCGCCGGTAGGTCGTGCCGTCGAAGGTCTCGACGCCCGGCACCGCGCGGCGGCCGAGGAACTCGAGGACGCCCAAGGCGTCGAACGGCGCCCGGACCGGGAGCCGCAGGTGCAGCACGCCGGGCTGCCGGGTCGCGTCGGTGGAACCGCGACGTCGCAGCTCGCGTGGCGTTGTCGCGAACACGGCCTGCACGGTGTCATTGAACTGCCGGATGCTCGCGAACCCGGCGGCGAAGGCGATCTCGGAGAAGGACAGGGGTGAGGTCTCGATGAGCACCCGGGCGGTGTGCGCGCGTTGTGCCCGGGCCAGTGCCTGGGCGCCGGCGCCGACCTCCGCGACGAGCAGCCGGTGCAGTTGGCGCTCGCTGTAGCCGAGCTTCCCGGCCAGGTCGCTCACACCGCCGCGGTCGACGACACCGTCGCCGATGAACCGCATCGCCCGGGCGACCGTGTCGGAGCGCTGGCTCCACTCGGGGGATCCCGGCGAGGCGTCGGGACGGCAGCGCCGGCAGGCCCGGAAGCCGGCCCGCTGGGCAGCGGCAGCG
>JBDUAP010000405.1:0-2694 GCA_040004585.1 Sporichthyaceae bacterium | reverse complement strand
GCGTACTTCGCGGTGCGCCACAACGACGCCACTCCCACCGACGGCAGCGCTGCCACGGACACCCCGACGGCCTCGACGGCCTCGACGGGTCCGTCGATCGTCGGTCCGCTCTCGCTCGCCGTCGCGCCCTCCGGGGCGCTGGTGCGAGCCACCCGCGGCAGCTGCGACTCGCGGGATCCGGTCACCGCGAGGCTGTGGGTCGCGAACGCGTTCAAGGCACCGCTGGACCGGGTCCGGGTGCCCGGGCTGGTCGAGGTGCTCGGCCTGACCATGTCGGACGGCCGGCTCGCCGTGGTCGGTGCCGACCAGTCCTGCAAGACGCACGGCTACGTCTCGACCGACAAGGGCAAGACCTGGTCGCGCACGGGCATCCCGCGCGCCATCTGGTGGCTCGACGTCGACACCACCGCCACCCGGCTGCACGGGCCCGTCTCGGGCCGTGTGCTGAACATCGACTGCCGACCGGTCGGCATCTCCACGATCGACCGCGGCAAGCGGGCGCTGGTCAGCTGCGCGGACTTCAACGTGGTGGACCAGCCGACGGCGGCCGACGTCCCGCCGATCACGTACGGCGTGGACGGACCGGTCGCGGCCACCCTCGCGAAGGGCAAGCCGCTGGTGCTGGCGACCTCCGACCGCTGCCTTGCCTCGCTGCGCCGGGTCACCTCCCAGACCGGCACCAAGCAGATCGCGTGCCTCGGCAACGAGGGCGCCCCGCTGGGGTTGGCGGTGACCGGCACCCGCGTGTTCGCGCAGGTCGGGCAGCGGCTGGCCGTCAGCACCGACGGTGGGCGCAGCTTCGACGACTACCCGGGCACCGGTGCCTGAGCCGGCCGAGCCGGTCCGTCAGTAGGCGCCGTCGGAGCTGAACACCGCATGCAGCGTGCGCGCGAGGATCGTCAGGTCCTGGAGCATCGACCAGTTGTCGACGTAGTACAGGTCGAGCCTGACGGTGTCCTCCCACGAGAGGTCGGAGCGGCCGGAGACCTGCCACAGCCCGGTGATGCCCGGCCGGACGCGCAGCCGGCGGGAGACGTCGGTGTCGTAACGGCTGACCTCCGACGGGAGCGCCGGGCGCGGCCCGACCAGGCTCATCTCGCCGCGGAGCACGTTGAACAGCTGGGGCAGCTCGTCGATCGAGAGCCGCCGCAGCCAGCGTCCCGGCGGTGTGATCCGGGGGTCCTCGGACATCTTGAACAGCATGCCGTCGCTCTCGTTGCGCTGCGCGAGCGCGGCGAGCAGGGCCTCGGCGTCGGTGACCATGCTGCGGAACTTGAGCATCGCGAACTGGCCGCCGTCGCGACCGACCCGGGTCTGCCGGAACAGTGCCGGTCCGCTGTCGTGGCGCTTGATCGCCAGCCAGGCGAACAGCATCAGCGGCGCCGCCAGCAGCAGCAGCAGGGACGCGCCGATCATGTCGAAGGTGCGCTTGGCCCAGCGCAGCGCCTCCTGACCCTGGGGGCGTTCGAGGTGCACCAGCGGCAGCCCGGCCACCGGGCGCACGGTCACCCGCTCGCGGGCGACATCGGTGATGCTGGGCGCGACGATCACCTGGACGTGCTGGTCCTCCAGGGCCCACTGGGCACGGCGCAGGTCGACCGAGCTCCGGAACGCGCCACCGGCAACGATGATCGCGTCGGCACGCATCCTCGTCGCGGCCTCGGCGGCGCCGACCGCCTCGCCGACGTACCTCACGCCCACGGTCGTGGTCTCGAGCGCGTCCTGGTCGTGCGCACGCAGCGCGCCGACCACGCGGTAGCCGAGCCACGACTCGCGGTGCATGATCGTGGCGATCTCGTCGATGTGCGCCAGGTCGCCGGCCACCAGCACCCGGTGCAGGAACAGCCCACGACGCCGGGCGGCGTGCAGGCCGCGGCGCAGGAGCACTCGTCCGAGCACCAGCAGCGGCACCCCGATCAGGAAGCTCAGCACGAAGAAACCACGGGACAGGGGCACCTTGCCGAGGTAGCAGACGATCCCGACGAAGCCGGCGGTCACCGCGGAGCTGTTGACGACGTTCTTGTACTCCTCCACGCCCGAGCTGAGCTGGTGGGTGCGGTAGGTGCCGAAGAACGCGAGCATCGCGATCCAGCCACCGATCATGTACACCGCGATCTGCGCGACCAGGTCGTCGACATCGTTGGCGCCGGCGGGGAAGGGCAGCCGCTGCCGCAGCGCGGACGCCATCAGGATCGAGGCGAGCACGATGGTCAGGTCGAGACCCACGCAGAACGCCGGCAGCACGACCCGCGCGCTCGCCGCTCCGGAGCGGGAGGACCGGACGGAGCGGTCCACGGGCACGTCCGTACGACGCGCCTCACGTGGAACCTGGATGGTCACTGTTTCTGCCCCGACTGCAACAAGGGTTTCCTCCGCCCCTACCGTCACGAGGCTACCTGTTCGTCCGGGTTTGCGCCGGTACTTCCCAGGGTCACCCCTCGTGGAGCAGACCAGCCACTTCGACCCTCAGCCGCTCCGCGAACCGGGCCTCGGTGAACTGCTCCATGTGTGCGCGGATCGCGTCCTCGTCCCAGGTGCGACCGCGGTTGGCCAGCACCACGGCCCGGATCGCCTCGGGAGTGGGGGCGTCGAAGTGCAGCCCGCTCACCCCCTCCGCGACGGTGTCGAGGTAACCGCCGGCGCGGAGCGCGAGGGTGGGCCGGCCCCAGGCCGCGGCCTCGATCGGGGTCAGCC
>JBDUAP010000404.1:0-2697 GCA_040004585.1 Sporichthyaceae bacterium | reverse complement strand
GCGAGGAGCTCGCGGCGGCCAGGGGCAAGCCTGCTGCGGAGCGTGAAGAGGGGGTGGCGCCTGCCGTGCAGACGGCATGCCCGCTCGACTTCGGCAACACCGACATCTACGGGGGGGCCTGGGCCAACCGTTAGTCGGTCACGACGAGGATCAGGAGGGGTGCCTACGGGCGCCCCTCCTGCGTTGTGGGCGCGTCGACGTTCCTCTGAGTTGGGGGAGCGAGATCGGCGTACGGTGCTGTCGATTCCGGGTTGGCTCGTTCGTCGGAAGGGTGTCCGAGCCGAAACAAGCAGGAGGAAACCGTCATGGCTCAGTACCTGATCCTCATCTACCAGCCCGAGCGCGCCGAGGGTGAGGCGATCCCGCCCGAGGTCTGGCAGCAGGCGATGGAGGCGCATGGCCGCTTCGCCGAGCAGGTCGTCCAGTCCGGGGGGAAGATCCTGGGCGGCGAGGCGCTGCAGTCCACCAGCACGGCGACCTCGATCCGTGGTGACGTCGTGACCGACGGCCCGTTCGCCGAGACCAAGGAGGCGCTCGGCGGGTTCTACCTGGTCGAGGCCAACGACCTCGACCATGCCCTCGCGATCGGCAAGCTGTGCCCGGCACCCGAAGGCGGCGTCGAGGTGCGACCCGTCATGGACACGTCCGGCGGGTGACCCAGCCGCGCGAAGGTGACGGCGGAGCGGAGCACGTCCGCTCCGCCGTCGCCGAGGCGTACCGCCGCGAGTGGGCGTTTGTGCTCGCCGCGACCGCCCGCGTGGCCGGCGACATCGACATCGCCGAGGAGTGCGCGGCTGACGCTTTCGGAGCAGCGCTGGACACCTGGCTGCGCGACGGGATCCCCACCAGGCCGGGCGCCTGGCTGACGACCACTGCTCGACGGCGCGCACTCGACGTACTCCGCCGAGAGAAGACCCTGCGCGCCAAGCTCCCGCTGCTGATCGACCCCGAGGCGCGCGGCGCGTACGGCGACGCGGAGGAGCCCGACGTGATCCCCGACGACCGGCTGCGGCTGGTCTTCACCTGCTGCCACCCGGCGCTCGCGCGCGAGGCGCAGGTCGCGCTCACCCTGCGCCTCGTCTGCGGACTCAGCACCGGCGAGATCGCGCAGGCCTTCCTCGTCAGCGAGCCGACGATGGCGGCGCGGGTGACGCGGGCGAAGAAGAAGATCGCGGCCGCGCGGATCCCCTACCGCGTTCCCGGTACGACGGATCTGCCCGACCGACTCGACGCGGTGCTCACCGTCGTTCACCTGCTCTTCACCACCGGGCACGCTGCGCCGACCGGCGACCAGCTTGTGCGCCACGACCTGGTCGAGCGGGCGATCGACCTCGCGCGGATGCTGCTGCTCCTGATGCCCGACGAGCGCGAGGTGCGCGGGCTGCTCGCGCTGATGCTGCTGACCGACGCCAGGCGAGCGACCCGCCTCGACGCCGAAGGGCGGTTGCGGCTGCTCGAGGATCAGGACCGCGCACAGTGGGACGTAGCCGCGATCGAGGAAGGCCGGGCGCTGGTCTTCGAAGCGTTGCGTGGCGGACGCCCCGGTCGCTTCACCCTGCAGGCAGCGATCGCCGCCTTGCACGGGGAAGCGCCGACCTGGGAAGCGACCGACTGGCGGCAGATCCTCGACCTGTACGACGTGCTGCTGACCGCTTGGCCGTCACCAGTGGTCGCCCTGAATCGCGCGGTTGCCGTCGCGATGGTCCACGGTTGGGCATCGGGCCTGGCCGAGGTGGAGCGACTCGAGGCCGACCCGCGCCTGACCGGCTACCGCTACCTGGCCTCGACCAAGGCCGACCTCCTGCGCCGGCTCGACCGCCCTGAGGAGGCGGCGGTCGCATACCGCGAGGCCCTAGCCCTCGCCGACAACTCCGCGGAGCAACGCTTCCTGGAGACTCGGCTCGCTGAGACGACGAGCGCTACGACGTGAGGCCGGGCTGAACCGGATCACGCGCGCGGCACCAGCAACGCGTCGACCTCAAACATCAGCTCGTGGCCGATGAGCGGACGCGGCGCCTTGAAACCGATCCCGCGGCGGTCCAGCGTTGCCGTCGCGACGCAGCGCACCTGACCGTCGGCAGACGCCGGCTCGCACACGACGGCGAACGTCAGCGGCACCGAGCGACCCCGCACCTGCAGCGTCCCCTCGACGTCCCAGCCGGTGTCCGTCGCAGTGATGATTTCGCTGCTGAACGTCATGGTCGGGTAGGTGTCCAGGTCGAGCAGGCGGGGCTTGCGCAGGTCCTTGTCCCGCCTGGGGTTGTCCGTCTTGATGCTGCTCAGGTCGAGCTCGGCCTGTACGCCGATGGGCTGGCCGCTCGTGTCCACGAGGACCGTGCCGGACGTGACTGGAACCGTGCCGTGGACCTGACCGTGCATGATGCTGCGAACCGCGAAGGACGCGGTGGCCCGCTCGGTCGTGACCGTCCAGGTGCCGGAGCGCAGCGTGGTGGTGGCAGACATTGGGAATTCTCCTCGAGCTCGGGACCGGACCTGATGACCGGTCGTTCCGGGCTCGACTGTCGCCGTACGGGTGGCACCCCGACATCCGTGGAGATACGCAGAAGCGGTACTGAATTCCCCGGCGCCGGGCCTGCGTAGCGGGCGATACTGGCCCGCATGGCTGGCCCGGAGCCGTTCATCGGTCGCCATGCCGAGCTGGCGCAGCTGCGGGCGTGGGTGACCGAGGCGTGCGAC
>JBDUAP010000080.1:0-9031 GCA_040004585.1 Sporichthyaceae bacterium | reverse complement strand
TCGACGACCTCACCGAGGCCGACACGGCTGCGGCTCTAGGCATCTCCGTGGGAACTGTCAAGTCGCACGTGCGCGACGCGCTGGCGCGCCTGCGCAACCAGAAGTCGGGCGAGGAGCAGGCAGCGGCTAAGACGTGAAACCCCTGGCCCCGAGCACGGTGGTGACCAGGCTCGGCCACACCCGACTCGGCGTGCAACCACGTCTGCACCTCGGGGTCCGCGAGTTGCTTCGAGTGCATGAGGGGTGTTGAGGTGCTCATCGTGCAACACCATGGAGACCGCGGGACGCCCGACCATGCCGCGATGAGAGCGCTCGGTAGGTGCCGTTCCCGTGCACCGGCTCGGCGGCTGACACGGAACGACCGGAACCGGCATTCTGCGCGGGTGCCTAAGGACCCTGCCTGCCTCCGATGCGGTCGACCCGTCCACGTCTCGAAGGATCAGTACGACGTCTTCGAGCGGATGCACTACGTGTGCTTCCACTACGAGTACGAACACGATCCGGTGGATGTCGATGAGGAGTGCGGTGCGGGTGGTTGTCCGTCAGCACTGGCGAACCCGCGACCCGAGCGGAGAACAGACAGCCGCGCATAGGTGCCGATACCGAGTGGACGTTCCATCACTCCTCACCGCCAGGTCGTCCCGGACCCTTCGCCATCAAGCAGACAACTTGGGGGACTATCCCGCTGGCCATGGTCGGGCCTATGCCCGACTACTTCGCACCACGCTTGTGCGTGGCAGCTCACGATGGCGGATCCCGTCGACGGCGGCGGATCTCACTCTGGCCCTTTTCGCCGACTCGGCCATGTTGAGCATCGGCAAGCTTGGGCGAGGCGCGGAGGGCTATTACCTCCGCAGCGTCGCATCCGGAGTGGAGGACTACTACCTCGGAGGTGGGGAGGCGACTGGCTATTGGGTAGGCCGCGGCTCGGCTTTGTTGGGATTGTCCGGACCGGTGCAGGCGGAGGACCTGCAGGCGACGCTGGACGGTTGGCACCCCCGTAACCACCGATCACTGCTGTGGATCCGTCGGGCGGATCGACTGCCTGGCTTCGATCTGACGTTCTCCGCCCCGAAGGGCGTCTCGTTGCTTTTCGCGCTCTCGGACCCGAGGACGTCGCTGCTGGTCCGGGAGACTCACGATCGGGCGGTCGCGGCGGCGCTGGGATATCTCGAGCGGGAGGCGGGCGAGGTCCGCCGCGGTCGGGACGGGGTGGACCGACTACCGGGTGGCGGATTCGTCGCTGCCGCCTTGCGGCACCGGACCTCCCGCGCCGGTGACCCGCAACTGCACATGCACGTGCTGGTGGCCAACATGACGCGCGGCCGGGACGGCCGCTGGTCTGCCTTGGATGGGCGGCAGCTGTATCTGCAGGCCAAGACCGCCGGCACCCTGTATCAATCGGCGCTTCGGCATGAGCTGCGACCGCTCGGGCTGCGGTTCGTCCTGCGGGACAACGGGCTGTGCGAGCTGGCCGATGTGCCCCGCCGGGTCCTGCGAACCTTCTCCCGGCGCCGGGTAGAGATTGAGGCTGAGCTGACCCGCCGGGGCGACTCCTCCCGCGGGGCCGCCGAGGTGGCCGCACTCTCGACCCGTAAGGCCAAGGACTATGGCGTGTCAGCTGGCTCGTTGAGTGCCGAGTGGCACGCCCGAGCCGAGGCGATGGGGTTCGACCAGACCGCCCTGACGCGTCTGCAGGGCCGGACCACACCCCTACCCCCGAGCCCGGAGGTCCTGGCTCGCGCCCGAGCCGACCTGCTCGGCGCTACAGGCCTCACCGCGAAGGCGACCGTGTTCGACCGCCGCGACGCGCTGCGGGCGTGGTGCGGACAACTGCCCTCCGGTGCCCCGGTAGAGACAGTCGAGCGGCTGGCCGACCAGCTCTTGGCAGACCATGAGGTCGTTGCAGTCGACGGACTCTCCCGACGGGAGAACGGCCCGGGAGCAGCCAGGTCCTTTGCGCGCCACACCACCGTCGAGATGCTCGACGTCGAGGGGGCGGTGCTCGGCGGCGCGCTCGCGCTGCAGGACGCCGGACGGGGCGCGGTGGACAACAAGGCGGTCGAGCGCGAGCTGTCCGCGGCCAATCGGTTGTCCGATGAGCAGCAGACCATGGTCCGCGGCCTGACAACGTCCGGGCGAGGCGTCGACGTCGTCATCGGCAAGGCCGGTACCGGCAAGACGCACGCGTTGGCCGCCGCCGCGCGGATCTGGCAGCGGGCGGGGATCCCCGTCCTCGGGGCGGCCGTCGCCGCGCGCGCCGCGGCCGCGCTCACCGAGGAGGCCGCCATCCCGGCCGGGAGCGTGGCCCGGCTTCTCGCCATCCACCGGCGTGAGCGATGCGCGGGCCGGCCCGGGGCGCTCCCGACCGGCGCGGTACTCGTCGTGGACGAGGCCGGCATGCTCGGCACCCGGGACCTCGCCCAGCTCCTCGAGATGACCGACCAGTTATGCGGAAAGCTGGTGCTGGTCGGCGACCACCGCCAGCTGCCCGAGCTGGCCGCCGGCGGCACCTTCCGAGCACTCGCCCGCGAACTGCCGGCCCTAGCGCTGACCGAGAACCGCCGGCAGGTCCACGCCTGGGAACGTGAGGCGCTCGACCATCTGCGCAACGGCGACGTGGCGGTCGGCCTGGACGCGTTCGCCGCCGCAGGCCGAGTTGCGGTTCTCGAGGACCGGGAGCGCCAGCTGGCCGCGCTGATCGCCTCCTGGTCGGACGCCACCCAAGGCGGGGAGGACCCAGCGCAGACCGTACTGCTGGCCCACCGCCGGGTGGACGTCGCGGACCTCAACCTCTGTGCCCGACGGAAGCTGCAGGAGTCCGGGCGCCTGGACGGACCGGTTGTATACGGGACGGACGAGCGTGAGAACCCGCTCTGCTTCGCCGTCGGCGACCTCGTCGTGGTCCGCCGCAACGTCCACCGCCGCGGTCTGCTCAACGGCCAACGAGGGCGCGTGACCGCCGTAGACCCCTCCAGCGGCACCCTGACTCTCGAGATCGGTGACCGTCACGTGACCGCCAGCCGAAGCCAGCTGCTGGCAGGCGTCCTCGACCACGGGTACGCGCTCACCATCCACCAAGCCCAAGGACTCACCGTGGACCGGGCGCTTCTGCTCGGCAATGCCAGCCTCTACCGAGAGGCCGGCTACGTCGGGCTCAGCCGCGCCCGCGAGCAAACCGACCTGATCCTCTCCGACCGAGCCGATGACCTCGCCTACACAGACGACGACGTAGACCGGCCACGCGAGAGCTCCCCGCATGCCGACGCCATGCAGGCCATCACCCAGGCTCTGCAGCGGTCCAAGCGTCAGCGCACCGCACGCGACATCACCAGGCAGTAAGCACCCCACAAGGGTCCTAGGCCGCGCTACTCAACCCAGAGCCGCGCGTTGACATCGCGCTCGCATGAGGCCCTTGCCCGTTCCGCCATCATCGACGCGGCCGCATGGCGCGCACCAACGCTCTGTCGCCAAGGAACCGGACCACTGGGCCGGCCCGAGTGCACGAACCAGCCACATCCCGAAAAACCACTGCCAAGCCACCACTCAGGCGAACCAGCCAGCGCCACGAAGCTTGTCCGACGTCCACGCCCAGCCCCGAGAGAACGAGACGAGAAAGCGGCGCGCTGAACCGCTTTCGGGCGAGCCGATTCAGCAACTAGAAGGAGAAACGTCCATGTAGTCCCAGTGACGTAGGCGCCAGTGCTGGCCGGAGGTAGTAGTGGGTGAACCGATTCGCAAGATCAGGTTGATCGACGGCACCGTCCGCTACCGGGTGGTTGTGAATGTCGGGCGCACGAAGGAGGGTAGGCGCGCCCAGAAGACAAGCACCCACAGGACCCTCCGGGATGCACGCGACTGGCTCTCACGAGTGCGCGTGGGTATTGCAGGTGAGGAGCACGTGGCCCCGAGCCGTCTCAAGCTGAACCATCATCTCGACATCTGGCTGGCGGGGAAACGCAACCTTCGACCTAGTACCGGCGCGGCTACCGCGACGCGCTCAAGCCCGTACGGCGGGCGCTGGGCGACATGGATATCCAGGACCTGGCCAAGAGCGACGTCGAACGAGTCGTGGCCGCGATGCTGGTCACGGGTGGTCCAAAAGGCGCCGGCCGGAGCCCACGTACGGTCACCTTGACCCTGGTAGTTCTTCAGCAGGCGCTTCAGGACGCCGTTCAGCAGGGACTTCTGTTGCGGAACGTCGCCGCCCTGGTTCAGCGACCACGTCAACAGCACCGTGAAATGGAATCCTGGACACTCGACCAGTCGCGTGCCTTCCTCGCTCACGTCGCCAACGACAGGCTTTGTGCGGCCTGGCTCTTGACCATGCACGGGTTGCGTCGTGGCGAAGTAGTGGGGCTGCGCTGGACCGACGTAACTCTCGACGGGGACGACCCAACGCTGCAGATCCGCCACACGAGGGTCCTAGTCGACGGCCATCCGGAAACGAGCGAGCCCAAAACCGCGCCCGGGCGACGCGACCTCCCCCTGCTGCCGAACATCGCATCAGCGCTGCACGCATTCAAAGCACAACAACAACGAGAGGCGGAAACGGCGGGCGCCGCATACGAGGACTCCGGCCTAGTCGTCGTCGACGAACCGGGGCGCCCCCTTCGGCCCGAGGTGTTCACCGACACCTTCCGCAGGCGGGCTCGCGAAGCAGGCCTACCGGACATCCGTCTCCACGACGCGCGTCACACCGCCGCGTCTCTGATGCTTGAGCTCGGCTACCCCGTCCATGTCGTAGCGGCGTGGCTGGGGCATGACCCAGTGATGACGCAGCGTGTCTATGCGCACGTCCACACCGAGGCCCTCAGAGCACTCGGAAGGTCCTTCGATCAAGCTCTCTCGGGTGAACAGTGAGAGATCAGTGAGAGAGACGACAGCCACGTACTTGACGAGGTTCCCCGAGTTTCACTACTTCACGGCTCTGACCAGGGACTTTGGCGATTTCGGATTTGAGCCGGCGAGGGGAATCGAACCCCTAACCTCCCGATTACAAGTCGGGTGCGCTGCCAGTTGCGCCACGCCGGCGAGGCACCCCATTCTATGGCCGCCCTACGCTGCACGAGATGTCCGCCGTGATGGGTCCCCGACAGGTGTCTGGGACCGGCCGCGAGCAGGTTGACCGAACGGCTTAGACCGACTGAGTGAGGAAATTGAACTCCCCTTTGCCAAAAGCCGACGAAGAAGTTAGAGACCGGTCCGGGGGCGAAAGGTGGAGAGCAGGCCTGTGGCGATCGACAGCGACCTGCGCGTCGAGGAGCTCGAGGCTGCCGTGGAGAGGCGGGCCGCGGGCCCCTCACCGGCGCCTGCCCCGAGCCAGCCCGCCGAGCCTCCGGCCAAGGCCGCCTCACAGGACAGCCGGCGCGGCGACTGGGCCCCCTTCATCGTCGTCACTGCCCTGATGGCCCTGGGCTCGATGTACGTCTCGTATGGCCAGGCGCAGTGGTTCTCCGTCATCGGCGGCATCCTGGCCATGTCGGCTCTCGGACAGGCCATCCGGGCCGAACGTGACCGCATCCGCATCGTCTCCCAACCGATCAGCCTGATCGTGGTCGGCGTTGCCCTCGTGGTGTGCAGCGAGCTCATGCACGCGCTGGGTGCGGGTTTCCTGTCCTACGCCGACGGCCTGGCGATGCTGAGCTACCCCCCGCTGATTGCCGGCCTGATCCGCTTGACCCAGGCGCGGTTCCGGGAGAGTGCCCTGGACACGTTGCTTGTCGCGGCGATCGTGCCGGCGTCCCTGGGCGTCTTCGCATGGCTGCCCCTGGTGGAGGCCATCCACCGCTGGGTGCCCGGCGGCAACCAGCAGACCTGGACCGCCGCCGTGTTCCTGACCGTCGACGTGCTGGCCGTCGCGATCGTGGCCCGCCTGGCCGTGTTCTTCCGCGGTAAGCCGATGGCCTACCAGCTCCTTCTCGGCGCGCTGACCTGTTTCCTCGGAGCGCACATCTCCCGGACCGTGGCCTCCCTCACCGACATGGTGCCAGCGCCGTTCGGGTCACAGACCCTGATGCTGCTCGCCTTCGGTCTCGTCGCGGCGGCGTCGCTGCACCCGTCTATGCGCCGCGCGACACGCATGGGCAGGGCCCGCGCGGTGCCCGTCGGCCGCGCCCACCTCGGCCTTCTCTCGCTGACCATCCTGCTAGGCCCGGCCATCGTGATCTGGCGGTACGTCGAGCGAGGCAGCTGGGTCATCGTGGCCGCCGCCGGGCCAGCCCTGGTCTCGTTGCTGGTGGTCATGCACCTGTCGCGCATGATCCGCGAGCGGCAGCGGCTGGAGTTCGCGACCAACCACGACCCCCTGACCGGGCTGGTCAACCGCGTCTGCTTCCACGACCGGGTGAATGTGGCGCTCGGCCGCGGTGACGGTGCCGGCGCGGCAGTGCTCTTCCTCGACCTCGACCGCTTCAAGAACGTCAACGACACCCTCGGCCACGACGCCGGTGACGAGCTGCTTCGCCTGGTCGCTGACCGGCTGGCCACCTGCGCCCGCAGCAGTGACACGGTCGCGCGCATCAGCGGCGACGAGTTCGCCGTCCTGCTGCCAGGTGCGGAGAACGCCAGCCAGGCCACCCGGCTCGCCGAGCGAATGCTCGCACAGTTCGACAACCCGTTCCGGGTCGCGGGCCGGTCGCTCTTCATGACACCGAGCGTTGGCATCGCAATGCACCCCGACCACGGCACCGACGTCGACACGCTGCTCCGCCACGCCGATGCGGCCATGTACCAGGCGAAGGGCGCAGGGCGACACACCATCAGGGTGGTACGACGGCGCGATGGGCGCCAGCGCCCAACGTCAGCTTGCCGTCGAGACCCGGATGCACCAGGCCATCGCCGACGGCGAGCTCGTGCTGCACTACCAGCCCAAGCTCGACGTGCGCACCGGTGACGTCCTCGGCCTGGAGGCGCTGGTCCGGTGGGAGCACCCGACCCAGGGGCTGATCCCGCCGAAGGCCTTCATCCGCGTCGCGGAGGAGACCGGGCTGGTCGCACCACTCGGCGGCTGGGTGCTGAAGGAGGCCTGTGTTCAGATGGCTGGCTGGCACGCCCTCGGCCACGACGATCTGCATGTGTCGGTCAACGTCTCCGCGCGACAGTTCAAGCTCCAGGACGTGCCCGCGGTCGTCCGTGCCGCGCTGGCCGAATCGGGCCTCCCGCCGGAGGCGCTCGAGCTCGAGCTGACCGAGAGCGTCGGGATCGACCCCGACGGCTCGGTCGGCGCAGCCCTCCTCGAGCTCCAGGCGATGGGCGTGCGCTGCTCGATCGACGACTTCGGCACGGGCTACAGCTCTATCAGCTACCTGCACGAATACCCGGTCGACACCATCAAGCTGGACCGCTCCTTCGTCCAGGACATCGGCGAGGGCCACGACGCCCCCATCGTCCGCGCGGTGATTGCGATGGCCCACAACCTCGGCCTTCGTGTCGTCGCGGAGGGCGTGGAGACCAAGGCCCAGTTGAAGTTCCTCGAGAAGCACGGTTGCGACGAGGTGCAGGGATTTTTGTTCAGCCGACCCCTGCTCTCCGCCGACGTCATCACGTTCCTCGACAAGCGCGCGGCGATGAGCCCTGCCGGGCGTCGCCGGGTGCCGACCATGGCGGTGGTCGCCCTCGCCGCCGCGGCCGCGGCCGCGATGGACGAGGAAGCGCTCGGACGGCTGCTCTGGGAAGAGAGCGAGCTGAATGCGGGCGAAGACCAGCAGCCACTCCTGGAAGAGGAGGAAGAGGACGAGAAGGGTCGCCGCGGCCTGATGATCTTCTCGATGGCTGCCATCCTGCTCGTGCCGGTCATGCTCGGGCTCGGCGCCGGCGGGGGGCTTCCCCCGACCATCCAGAACCATGTGAGCGACGTCGTGGATGCCGCGGGAGTGCGCCCGGCCGAGCAGGCGCCGGTTGCGCGACCCGTCGAAGCTGCTGGTCCCACCAAGGCCCCGAGCACTACCCGCCGCAAGCCTGCGAAGGGCAAGCCAGATGCCAGCGACGGCAGCGCGGGACGGCGGCGCGCTGCTCTAGCCGCCGCGGCGGGTTCGGGCCCGGGTGCCGGTGACGTCACGAAGCCAACCGTGCCCAAGACGAAGCCGGTGGCCGCGAAGCCGGGCAAGAAGCCGGCGGCTGGCGGCGGGCCGGCCACGCGGCCGCGCGCCACGACATCGGTCCCGCCGCCCGGCGTCACGCCGACCAAGCCCAAGGGCGGCAACGCCGCCAGCGCACCCGGGAAGGTCAAGAAGTCGACAGCCGCCGCAGCGAGGGCCCCGTCCGTGACGACGACACCCCTGAAGGGGAAGGGCAAGAAGCCCTGACCGTGCTACGGAGTCGCGCCGTGGCTCGGCCAGAACGGCCACTCCTCGAAGCGCACGGCCAGCCCCGCGTCGTCGAACTGCACCACCCACAGGTCGCGGTAGTGCTGGCCCACCGGCTCGCCGTACGCCACCTCCACCCTGCCGACGCCAACGTCGCCGGAGACGGCGACCACCTCGCGGCTCATCGTGAAGACCTCGTCGGGACCGTCGCGCTCCTCCTCCCACAGGACCGCGATCGCGTCCAGACCGACGACGGGCTCGGCGTACGGCGACGTGAGATAGACCGCATCCGGATGGAAGAGCCCGCGCAGGCCGTCCGTGCCCGGTGCGCGCCAGACGCGTTGGTAGCCGTCGATCCACGCGAGGAAACCGGTGTTGTCCATGCCCGAAGTCTTCCAGCAGCTCCCGACGTCAGCCGGCGGCAACCTGCCGGGCGCGCATGAGCTGGTCGCGGGTCGGCGGGTCGGCTCCCGGCCGCGCGCAGGTCAGTGCCGCCGCTAGGGAGGCGTCGTCCAGTAGGGCGGCCAGCTCCGCGCCGTCCAGAGCCGCGAGGCGCCCGGCCTGTGCTCGGCCTAGCAGGCTGCGTTCGCCAAGACCAGCGATGAGCGCGGCCATGAACGCGTCACCGGCACCTACCGTGTCCACCACGGCCACCGGCACGGACGGGCGTCGCAGGACACCGGTCGCCGACCCCACCGCCAGCACCCCGTCCGGCCCGAGCGTGA
>JBDUAP010000079.1:0-9032 GCA_040004585.1 Sporichthyaceae bacterium | reverse complement strand
GCCGGCGCCTCGGCCACGGCCACCGCGGCCGCATGGGCGAACCGGTTGCTGGACCCGATGACGAACGTCTCGAACAGGTAGCGCGGGTTCAGCCGAGTGGGCTCACTCTCCCGGCGAGGACCCGGCTCGCGGCCGGTGCCGGCGTGGCCCTCTGCATGCAAGGCGTCATCGGGCCGGTCCCAGCCGGCGTCGGCCCCCGCAAGCGCCACCAGGCCGACGTCGGTCGGGGCGGCGGCATTAACCGCGGTATGGGCGACGTCGTCGTGCTCCGCCGGGATCGGCTCCTTGGTCTCCGGCAGGCCCTTGGTCTCCGGCAGGCCCTCGATCGCCGGCTCGGCGTCCTCGAGGCTCGGGTCGACGACGACGGCGATGCGGATCTCGTGACCGAGCTGCTCGGTCAGGGTGGCGGTGATCACCGGCCGCAGCCGCTGCTCGACGATGTCCTTGGCGTACTCGTGCGGGACGGAGAGCAGCGCCGTCTCGCCGACCACCCCGTCGAGGGTGCAGAGCCGGACGAAGGCGCGTTCCTGGGAGGTCACGGCGCTATCGATGGCGTCCAGGGTGCGTGACCACACCTCCGACAGCGCGGCCGGATCGTGATCGTCCACCCCAGGGGCGCCCTCGACGCTCAGGTGACCGGGGTAGGTGCTGTGGTCGCTGTGATCGGGAAGTATCTCGGTACGCAGCTGGACGGTTCCGGTGGTCTCGTCGGTCACTTTGCTCCCTAGATGTCCACCCGCGAGCGGGCGGATAACGCCCATTTGTCCTGTGATGACGCTCGTCCACACCGTCATCCACAGCCTGTGTACACAGGGGCCCCCATCACATCGCGGCACCGCGACCAGGTGGGGTAGGGAAGTCTCCCAGCGGAGGGCGACGCTACCCACCCCGGGGGGTGCCAGCAAGCGGTTGTCCACAACCCGTCGGTTTTTTTGCCGCGATGTGGACTGCCCTCGGCGTGTCGGTCCCGAACCGCTGGTACGGGCGGGCATCCTGGGCGGTTCGCTCGGCAGCTATCGGGCCTGTCACTGGTCGTCGCGCTGCCCGGCGGGTCATGCGCTGGTTCGGTTTGACCAGCCGGGACGTGCGCACGTACCGTAAGCCGGTCGAGCCGTCACGACGGCCGCTGTCGCGTGTCCATGCTGCCCACATCATTCGCGTCGTGGGCGTCCGACAGGGGCCGGTCGGATCCGGCTCGGCACCCAGCCTGCGGCAGAACAGCCTGACGAAACAGTCTGACTACCTTTGCCTCCGCTCCAGACCGTCGTACGGGAGCCCACGAGTGAGTAAGCGCACCTTCCAGCCGAACAACCGCCGGCGGGCGAAGACCCACGGGTTCCGCCTGCGGATGCGCACCCGCGCCGGTCGCGCGATCCTGGCTGGTCGCCGGGCCAAGGGTCGCTCGCGGCTCTCGGCCTGACCGGCGTGCTCCCGGCCGGCGCCCGGTTGCGGCGCCGCACCGACTTTGCCTCCACCCTGCGCGCCGGCCGCGGCCGAGCCGGCGGCACGGCGCCTGCCCTGCTCGTTGTGCACCTCGCGGCTGACGCCACGGACCCGAACGTCCCACCAAAGGCCGGTTTCGTGGTCTCCCGAACCGTCGGCGGCGCCGTGGTCCGCAACCGGGTCCGCCGACAGCTCCGGCATCTCGTTGCCGCGCGTCTAGGTGGCTTTCGCCCGGGCACCCGGCTCGTCGTACGCGCGCTTCCTTCGGCCGCAGCGGCGTCGTGGGCCGAGCTTGAGACAGCACTGGACTCGGCGTTGAGCTCCGCTCTGAAGTCTGCGCCGAAATCTGCTCCGGGCCAGCGTCCATGACCCGGTTGATGGTGCTGCTTCTGCGCGGCTACCAACTGCTGCTGTCTCCGCTGCTCGGCCCGCGCTGCCGTTTCTACCCGTCCTGCTCGGCATACGCGATCGAAGCGATCACGACGCACGGGCCGCTGCGCGGTTGCTGGCTCGCCGGTCGGCGGCTGCTCCGGTGCCACCCGTGGAACCCTGGCGGTCTCGACCCCGTTCCTCCCTCACATCGCGGCTCGGCTGGCACAGTTCCCGCGACCTCGCACTCGCCGCATGGAGCCGGACTGTGAAGATCCTCGAACCGCTGTACGAGGCCGTGACCTTCGTCATGATTTCGTTCCATACCTTGTTCAAGACGATTGGCCTGGATCCGGCGGGTGGCCTGGCTTGGGCGCTGTCGATCGTCGGCCTGGTCATGGTCATCCGCGTTCTGCTCATCCCCCTGTTCGTCAAGCAGATCAAGGCGCAGCGGGGACTGCAGCTCCTGCAGCCGGAGATCAAGAAGATCCAGGCGAAGTACAAGGGCAAGTCAGATCCAGACACGCGGCAGAAGCAGTCGCAGGAGATGATGAAGCTCTACAAGGACACCGGCACCAATCCGCTGTCCAGCTGCCTGCCGATCCTGGCGCAGGCGCCCATCTTCTTTGCCCTCTTCCGCGTCCTGAACGGGATCGGCAAGAACCCGCCTAAGGGAAAAGGGTTCCTGACCGACAAGCTGGCTGAACAGGCCGCAGACGCGTCCGTGTTCGGGGCGAACATCTCGGAGAAGTTCATCGGTGCCGACAGCCTGACGGTCAAGATCGTCACGGCCACGCTGATCGTGCTCATGTCGGCAACCACGTTCATCACGCAGAAACAGTTGATGACCAAGAACATGCCGGCCGGCTCGATGGACGGCAATCCCTTTATGCAGCAACAGAAAATCCTGCTCTACGTCTTTCCGTTGATCTTCGCCGTCAGCGGCATCAATTTCCCCGTCGGCGTTCTGCTCTACTGGCTGACCACCAACTTCTGGTCGATGGGCCAGCAGTTCTACGTCATCCGTCGGATGCCGGCGCCGGGCTCGGCAGCCGAGGAAGCGCTCCAGCGCAGGCGGGCCTTGAAACAGAAGCCCGACGACCCGACCACGCCTGGCGGTCCAGGGTCCTCCGGACCGGATGCGCCCGGCTCCGGCGGGTCTCTCAGCCCCAACGGCGCCGGTCCGAGGGGCAGCAGTCCCAACGGCGACGCCGCATCGCCACCAGCAACCCCGCCATCAGCAACCGCGGCGCCGACGTCGCGGCAACGACAGCAACCTCGACGGCAGCCGAAGCGCAAGCGATAACCGCTTCCCCTCCGCCCCCCGCCCGCCACGATCGTTCGAAGGAGTCCCCCGCCGTGTCCGAGTCCAGTGCCGAGTCCCGTCGTGATGTGGCGGCCGAGCAGGTGACCAGCGACCCCGTGTCGACGGAGGAGTCGACCGCGGAGTTGACGGAGGAGTCGACCGAGGAGTCGACCGAGGAGTCGACCGCGGAGTCGACCGAGGAGTCGACCGACACGGGTAACGGCGCAGGAGCACGTGAGCGACCGACCAGGGAGCGTCCGGCTCCGTCGCCGTCAGGTCTGGAGCGGGAGAGCGAGATCGCGGCCGACTACCTCGAGGAGCTCCTCGACATCGCCGATCTCGACGGTGACATCGACATGGACATCGAGCGAGACCGCGCGTCGGTGTCCGTGGTGGGGGGTGACCTCGACCATCTGGTCGGTTCCGAGGGCGCGGTTCTGGATGCCATCCAGGAGCTCACCCGACTTGCCGTCCTCACTGCGACCGGTGAGCGTAGCCGGCTGATGCTCGACATCGGCGGTTTCCGGGCGGGGCGCCGAGCTGTGCTGACCGAACTCGGCAGCACGACTGCGGAGAAGGTGAAGGAGTCGGGTGAGCCGGTCCGACTCGATCCAATGAACCCGTTCGAACGCAAGGTCATTCACGACGCCGTCGCGGCGGCGGGCCTGCGGAGCGAGTCCGAAGGCGAGGAGCCGCACCGCCGCGTTGTGGTTCTTCCCCGCTGACGTCGCCGACGTACGTGGCACATGTTTCACGTGAAACACCGCGACCACCGGACGTCGCGGCGCAGGTGTTCGGGTCGGCTCTGCCGCTGGCGATCCAGTACGCCGACCTGCTGGTCGGGCCTGGCGTCGACCGCGGCCTGATCGGTCCCCGCGAGACCGAACGGATCTGGGAGCGCCATCTGCTCAACTGTGCGGTCGTCGCCGAGGCCATCCCGCCCGGTGCGACTGTCGTCGACGTCGGATCCGGCGCCGGCCTGCCCGGCCTGGCTCTCGCGCTGGCTCGCCCGGACCTGTCGATGCTGCTCGTCGAGCCACTCGAACGCCGCACCGAGTTCTTGCAGCAGGCGGTCGAGATCTTGGGGCTCGGGCAGGTCCGGGTGTCCCGATCCCGGGCCGAGGAGATAGGCCCGATCGGCGTCGATGTCGTCACCGCCCGTGCTGTGGCGCCGCTGGGGAAGCTCGCCGGCTGGTGCCTGCCGCTGCTGCGACCCGGGGGGACCGTGCTGGCCCTCAAAGGGGCCCGGGCGGCGGACGAACTGACCGCCGCAGAATCCGTTTTGCGACGCCTGGGCGCAAGGGCGTGGCGGATCGCCCAGATGGGGTTGGATGTCCTGGAGCACCCGACCACCGTGATTGTGCTCACGGCCGGCGATCCAGCCGCCCGCACCGCCGGCCAGACCGGTGTCGGGACAGCGAGGGGACGACGATGAGTGCACCTACCCCGGTTGCGGGGACAACGGCCAAGGTGGCCAATGGACTCGGTTGGCCCGCGACGAGTGATCAGGACGGGTCCGCTCGTGGTCTCGGCTGGCCGGACCCAGCCACCATCGACCCGAACCACGGTGCGGCAACCCCCGGTCCGGGAAGTCCGGCCAGCCCGGCCGGCCCGGCGTCATCGGCCGGCGTCCGACCGGGTGCGCGTCGCCGCCGGACCGCCGGCACCGACCCCGTGCCGGCGTCGACAACCGCCGTCAGCCTTCCGGCATCCCCCGGCGGCACCCCGGTGCCGCTCGTCGATGTTTCACGTGAAACCGGATTTGCCAGTGCCAACAGCGGTGTTCCGACCGCGGAGGAGTTCTCAGTGCTCGACGTTGTTTCACGTGAAACCGAGGACACCCCGATCGCCCGAGCCGCTGAGACGGCGGTCCGGGTGCTGGCCGGTCGCCTGGGGGACCGGCTTCCGCCGCCACCCCGGACCCGCATCATGACGGTCGCCAACCAGAAGGGCGGGGTCGGAAAGACGACCACCACGGTGAACCTGGCGGCCGCGTTGGCTCTTCAGGGCGCCCAGGTGCTGGTCATCGATCTGGATCCGCAGGGCAACGCCTCGACCGCGTTGGGGGTCGACCACCACTCGGAGGTGCCCTCTGTCTATGACGTGGTCGTCGAGGGCCGTCCGTTGAACGAGGTGATCGCCCCGGTTGAGGGACTGGACGGCCTGCTCTGTGCGCCGGCCACGATCGATCTCGCCGGAGCCGAGATCGAGCTGGTCTCGCTGGTCGCCCGCGAGTCCCGGCTGCAGCGGTCCCTCGAGCAGTACGACGCCTGGTGCGCCGACCAGGATGCCCCCCGGCTGGACTACGTGCTGATCGACTGCCCGCCGAGCCTCGGCCTGTTGACCGTCAACGCCTTGGTCGCCGCGCCGGAGGTACTCATCCCGATCCAGTGCGAGTACTACGCGCTGGAAGGGGTCGGCCAGCTGCTGCGCAACATCGAGATGGTGAAGGCGCACCTGAATCCGTCGCTGCACGTGTCCACGGTGCTGCTCACGATGTACGACGCGCGGACCCGGTTGGCTGCTCAGGTCGCCGAAGAAGTCCGCACGCATTTCGTGGAAACCGTATTGCGTACAACGATTCCGCGGTCGGTGCGGATCTCGGAGGCACCGAGCTACGGGCAGACCGTGATGACCTACGATCCCGGATCAACGGGTGCGCTGTCCTATCTCGAGGCAGCGCGTGAGATGGCCCTACGCGGCGCCACCCGCGGGGCAGGGGAGTTCCTGTGAGCAAGCAGAAGCGGGGCCTCGGCCGCGGCCTGGGCGCCCTCATCCCGACCGCCCCGAAGCCCGGGGAGCCGGGTGCGCCCAGCGGCCCCTCGCCGGTCGACGTGCTCATCCCGGAACGCCCCACGGTGAGCGAGGCCAGCGTGGGCAGCACGGACTCCGGAGACCAGCGGGGCCTCCGGGACAGGGGAGACAGCGGAGACGGCAGCGCCACGAGTGACGCGGCGGGGGCCCAGGTGCCGGGCGAGCAGCAGCTCGTCGGCGGCTCCTACTTCGCCGAGATCCCGCTCGACGCCGTGGTCCCCAACCCGCGTCAACCCCGCCAGGTCTTCGACGAAGAGGCGATGGCCGAGCTGGTGCACTCGATCCGCGAGGTGGGCCTGCTGCAGCCGGTGGTGGTGCGCCCGCTCGGTAATCAGCGCTACGAGCTGATCATGGGCGAGCGGCGGATGCGGGCCGCCCGCGAGGCCGGGCTGACCGAGTTGCCGGCGATCGTCCGGGCCAGCGGTGACGACGTGATGCTGCGCGACGCCCTGCTGGAGAACCTGCACCGGGCCCAGCTCAACCCGCTGGAGGAGGCCAACGCCTACGACCAACTTCTCCAGGACTTCGACTGCACCCACGACGAGTTGGCCAGCCGGATCGGGCGGTCCCGGCCGCAGATCTCCAACACCCTGCGGCTGCTCAAGTTGTCGGCTCCGGTCCAGCGCCGCATCGCCGCCGGGGTGCTCTCGGCCGGACACGCCCGAGCACTGCTGGGTCTCGAGGACTCCGTCGCACAGGAGCGGCTGGCCCAGCGGATCGTGGCCGAGGGCCTCTCGGTGCGCTCGGTGGAGGAGATCGTCTCCCTCGGCGGCGACGGCAATGAAGCCCCTGAGCGGGCGCGCCGGAGCCGGGCGCCGGTGGCGCCGAAGCTGGCGGTGCTGGCTGCGCGGCTCGGAGACCGGTTCGAGACCCGGGTGAAGGTCGACCTGGGGAAGTCCAAGGGCCGGATTACCGTGGAGTTCGCGTCGATCGACGACCTCGAGCGCATCGTCGCGTTGATGGACCCGGAGGGCAGCGCTGCCGGCTCTGAGCGCTAGGCGCCGCGACCGGCCGCCGCCTGCACGAGGTCGGCGCACACCTGGCCCAGGTCCAGACCTCCGGCCCGGACGGCCTGTGGTGTCAACGATGTCTCGGTCATGCCGGGGGAGACGTTGACCTCCAGGAACCAGGGCACCCCGGCGGCGTCGACCATCAGGTCCGTGCGGGACAGGTCGCGCAGACCGAGAGCGCGGTGGGCCGCCACCGCTGCCTCGGCGACCATCTCGGCGGTCTCCGGCTCGAGTCGCGCCGGGGCGAAGAACTCGGTGCGACCGGCGGTGTAGCGAGCTTCGTAGTCATAGATGCCGCCGTCCGGCGCGATCTCGACAGCGGGCAATGCGATCGGCCCCTGACCGGTGTCGACGACACTGACGGCCACCTCGGTGCCGGCGACGAACTGCTCGACCAGGACCACGTCGGCATAGGCGTAGGCCCCGACCATCGCGGTCGGCAGTTCTTCGCGGGCGCGCACGACCGAGGTGCCCAGGGCCGACCCACCGCTGTTCGGCTTGACGACCAACGGAAGTCCGAGCCGGTCCACCAGCGCGTCCAGCAGGGCGGGCGCACCGAGGTCGCGGAACGTGGCCGACGCCAGGGCGCGCGCCTCGGGGGTGCGCAGACCGGCCTGCGCCACCACCGACTTGGCGATCGCCTTGTCGAACGCCAGCCGGCAGGCATCCGGCCGCGACCCGACATAATGTATGCCGAGCAGCTCGAGAACGGCCCGGATTGCCCCATCTTCGCCGCTCGCGCCGTGCAGCACCGGGAACACCGTTGCCGTCGGATCGGCGGCCAGGGCGGCGACCAGACCGGCATCCGCGTCGCGCAGCGACGCGTCCCAGCCGGCGTCGACCAGCGCGTCGACGACCCGGCTGCCCGAGCGCAGCGACACGTCCCGCTCGTGCGAGAGCCCGCCGGCCAGCACGACGACCCGACCGCCCTGGCCCGAGTCGACGTGTCGAGAAGTCGATGTATCGCTGAGGTGGCTCATGCGGTGTCCGGCGCCGGTCCGGCGGAGTTTCGCGCCGGCGACCCCGGCGGAGCTGACGTATCAGCGCCGCCGAATGTCGCCCGCAGGTCCAGCTCGCGCTCGACAACCGTGGCGAGCCGACGGACACCCTCACGGATGCGGTCCGGCTCCGGGTAGCAGTACGACAGCCGCAACGACCGTCGCGCCTCGTCGGTCAAGGTCGGGCCGGCGTAGAACGCGGAGCCGGGCACGTAGGCCACGCGTTCGCTGACCGCGAGCGGCAGCATCCGCGCCGCGTCGATGCCTGCCGGCAGGGTGAGCCAGACGTAGAAGCCGCCGTGCGGGGAGGTCCAGGTGCTGCCGGCCGGCATCAGGTCGTCCAACGCCTCGAGCAGCGCGTCGCGTCGCTCCCGGTAGACCTCGCGGTAGACCTTCACCTGCTCCTCCCACGGCTGCGTGCGCAGGTAGGCCGAGACGGTGAGCTGGGTGAACGACGAGGGACACAGCTGGGTCGCCTCGGAGGCGAGCACGAGCTTGTCCCGTACGGCGTGCGGGGCCAACGCCCAGCCGACCCGCAGGCCGGGCGCGAACGTCTTGGAGAACGAGCCGAGGTAGACGACGGTCGCACCGTCCGGGTCGTCGGCGCGGATCGCCCGCGGGGGCTGACCGTCGAAACCGAGCAACCCATAGGGGTCGTCCTCGAGGATCAGCAGGCCGGCGTCCCGGCAGATCTGCAGCACCTCGGCCCGCCGCCCCGGAGTTGCCGTGACACCAGCCGGATTGTGGAAGCTGGGAACGGTGTAGAGCATCTTGGCGCGCCGGCCTTGCGCGGACAGCGTCGCCAACGCCTCGGCCAGTGCGGCCGGAACCAGGCCGTCCTCGTCCATCGCGACGTGGCGCACCTCGGCCTGGTAGGACCGGAAGGTGCCCAGCGCTCCCACGTACGACGGCGCCTCCGCAAGCACGACGTCGCCCGGGTCCACGAAGATGCGGGTGACCAGGTCCAGCGCCTGCTGCGACCCGGACGTCACGACGACTTCGTCGGGATGGGCGGCAATGCCGACGTGCGACATGATCGTGCAGATCTGCTCCCGCAGCAGCGGGTCACCCTGCCCGGAGCCGTACTGCAGC
>JBDUAP010000078.1:0-9036 GCA_040004585.1 Sporichthyaceae bacterium | reverse complement strand
TTGCGGACCTGCTGGGCGAGCGACGGGTTGTGATACAGCGTGTTGCGCGCAGCCATCCGCCGGGCCTGCCCACGGGCCACGTCGACCAGGTCGCTGCGCGTCACCAGTCGATGCCTGCTGTGGGTGGCACGCGCCGCGTTGATCTTGCTGGTTACGGCTGACTCGGTGGTGGACGCGCCGGCCGGCCGCGCTGTCGCTGCGCCGAGGACGAAGACCGCCAGCACCAGCGCAAGGCTGGTGAGGAAGGCCACCGCACGCTGCGAGGACACCGGCGAAGGCATTGCGACTGTCTCGGACACGGGTTTTCCCATCACGGCTGGGCGATTTGTTGCGTTGTTATGGCCTCGACCCGCGAGCGCGTTCCCTGAGTGCGCCGGACGGGTGATCTGGCCCGCAGACGTGCGGCAAAATGGATGTCGTGCCTGAACTGCCCGAGGTCGAGGCCCTCATCGGCTTCCTCGCGCAGCGTGCCGTGGGCCGGGTGGTGGCCCGGGTCGACGTCGCGGCGATCAGCGTCCTGAAGACCTACGACCCGCCGGTGACCGCACTCGCCGGCCTCGAGATCACCGGCACCGCGCGCTGGGGCAAGTTCCTCGACCTCGACGTCTCCGGGCTCCACCTCGTCACCCATTTGGCCCGCGGCGGCTGGCTGCGCTGGAGCGAGGCGCTCTCGCCGGTGCCACCCAGGCCCGGCAAGGGGCCGCTCGCCCTGCGGGTGCACCTCGACGACGGGTCGGGGTTCGACCTCACCGAGGCCGGCACCCAGAAGCGGCTCGCCGTCTACGTCGTGCGCACGCCCTACGACGTGCCGGGCATTGCCCGCCTGGGGCCCGACCCGCTGGCACCCGGCTTCGATGTCGCTGCGCTCGCAGCGCTCCTGCACGGGTCACGGCACCAGCTCAAGGGGGTGCTGCGGGACCAGTCGGTGCTGGCCGGGGTCGGGAACGCCTACTCCGACGAGGTGCTGCATGCGGCCCGGATGTCTCCCTACCGGCTGGCCGGCACGTTGAGCGACGAGGAGGTCGCCATGCTGCACGATGCGCTGCTCGGTGTCCTCCGCGACGCGGTCACCCGGTCCCGCGGGCTCGGCGCCGGACAGTTGAAGTCGGACAAGAAGACGGCGATGCGCGTCCATGGCCGCGCCGGAGCGCCCTGCCCCGTGTGCGGCGACACGGTGCGCGAGGTGTCGTTTGCCGACTCGGCGCTGCAGTACTGCCCGACCTGTCAGACCGGCGGCAAGCCGCTCGCTGACCGTCGGCTGTCCCGCCTGCTGAAGTGACCGGCCCTACTCCTGGTGGGCGAGCCCCGCGTCGTCGAGCACTCCGAGCAGGTACTCGCCGTACCCGCTCTTGCGCAACGGCTCGGCGAGGTGCGCCAGCTGCTCGCCGTCGATGAAGCCCTCCTGGAAGGCAACCTCCTCGATGCAGCCGATCTTGACGCCCTGTCGCTCTTCGATGACGCGGACGAACTCGCTTGCCTGCATCAAGGAGTTGAAGCTGCCGGTGTCCAGCCAGGCCGTGCCCCGGGGCAGCACGCTGACCCTGAGCTGGTCACGGGCCAGGTAGGTCAGGTTGACGTCGGTGATCTCCAGCTCGCCGCGGGCGCTGGGTCGCAGGCTGCGCGCGATTTCGACGACGTCGTTGTCATAGAAGTAGAGCCCGGGCACCGCGAAGCTGCTCTTGGGGCGGACCGGCTTCTCCTCGAGCGAGAGCACGTGGCCGTCGGCGTCGAACTCCACGACTCCGTAGATGCTCGGGTTGGACACCTGGTAGGCGAATACGCAGCCACCGACCACGTCGGTCTGGGCCTTGAGCTGATCCTCGAGGCCCGCACCGTAGAAGATGTTGTCGCCGAGCACGAGGGCCGCGCGTTCGGACCCGACGAAGTCGGCACCGATGAGGAAAGCCTGCGCCAGCCCGTCGGGGCTGGCCTGAGTCGCATAGCTCAGGCTGATGCCGAGGTCGGAGCCGTCGCCGAGCAGGCGCTCGAAGTGGGGCTGGTCCTCGGGAGTGCTGATGACCAGGACGTCACGGATGCCGGCCATCATCAGCGTGGACAGCGGGTAGTAGATCATCGGCTTGTCGTAGACGGGCATCAGCTGCTTGCTGATGCCCTTCGTGATCGGGTAGAGCCGGGTGCCGGATCCGCCGGCCAGGATGATCCCTCGCATGGACGGACACGCTAGCCCGCCTCGGTAGACTCGCGATCATGAGGATGCTTGTGACCGGCGGCGCTGGTTTCATCGGGTCGCACTACGTCCGGTCGCTGCTCACGGGCCGCTTTCCCGGCAGCGAGGCCGCCGAGGTTGTCGTCCTGGACAAGCTCACCTACGCGGGAAACCTGGCGAATCTCGATCCGGTGCGTGACAACCCGCGCCTGACGTTCGTCGAGGGCGACATCCTCGACGTTCCTGTGGTCGACGAGCTCGTCGACCACTCCGACGTGGTGGTGCACTTCGCCGCCGAGTCCCACGTCGACCGTTCGATCGCCGGCGCTGCTGACTTCGTGATGACCAACGTCGTCGGGACCCAGACGTTGCTGGATGCGGCGATGCGTCGCGGCGTCGACCGGTTCGTGCATGTCTCCACCGACGAGGTCTATGGGTCGATCGACTCCGGCTCCTGGCCCGAGGACTACCCGCTACGGCCCAACTCGCCGTACTCCGCGTCCAAAGCATCGAGCGACCTCATCGCGCTTGCCTATGCAACAACGCATGGCGTGCCGGTCGTGGTGACGCGCTGCTCCAACAACTACGGGCCATACCAGTTCCCCGAGAAGGTCATCCCGCTGTTCGTGACCAACCTGCTCGACGGAGGACGCGTGCCGTTGTTCGGCGACGGCACCAACGTGCGCGACTGGCTGCACGTCGACGACCACTGCCGCGGCATCCAGCTCGTGCTCGAGGGCGGCCGCGACGGCGAGGTCTACAACATCGGCGGTGGAACCGAGCTGTCGAACAAGGAGCTGACCGGACTGCTCCTCGAGGCATGCGGCGCAGACTGGGACTCGGTCGACTACGTCGAGGACCGCAAGGGCCACGACCAGCGCTACAGCGTCGACATCGCCAAGATCTCAGACGAGCTGGGCTACCAGCCCGCAGTCGACTTCCAGAGCGGCCTCAAGCAGACGGTCGAGTGGTATGCCGAGAATCGCTCGTGGTGGGAGCCGCTGAAGAGCACGGTGCGGTCATGACCTGGTTGCTCACGGGCGGCGCGGGGTTCATCGGGTCGCACGTCGTACGCGCCCTCACGCGGGCCGACATGGACGTGGTCATCCTCGACGACCTGTCGACGGGCAAGAAGAGCTTCGTGCCCGACGATGTGCCGCTCGTCGAGGCGTCGATCCTCGACACGGCAGCGGTTCACAAGGCGCTCACCGACCACGACGTTCAGGGCGTCATCCATCTCGGCGCGCTGAAGTATGCCGGCGTCTCGGTCGACGAGCCGCTGTCCTATTACCGCGTCAACATCGACGGCACCCGCAGCGTGCTCGCCGCGATGGCGGAGGCCGGCGTCGACCGGTTGGTGTTCTCCTCCAGCGCGAGCGTCTACGGCACCCCCGACGTCGATCTGGTGACCGAGACGACCACGACCGGACCCGAGAGTCCGTACGGCGAGTCCAAGCTCGTCAGCGAATGGCTGATCGCCGATGTGGCGCGCGCCGACGGGATGCGCCACACCAGCCTCCGCTACTTCAACGTGGTGGGGTCCGGCGGCGACGGCCTGTACGACGTGAGCCCGCACGGCCTGCTGCCGGTGGTGTTGAAGTCATTGACCGAAGGTCGCAAGCCGGTGGTCCTCGGCAGCGACTACCCGACCCGCGACGGCACCCCTGAGCGCGACTACATCCATGTCGTCGACCTCGCCGATGCCCACGTCGTTGCCGCGCAGCGGTTGTCCGAGGGCAAGGAGCTCAGCCCGGTCTACAACCTCGGCCGCGGTGAGGGCGCGACGGTCCTGGAGATGCTCGATCTGGTGAAGAAGGCGAGCGGCATCGACTTCGAGCCCGAGCTGCGCCCTCGGCGACCCGGCGACCCGGCGCGCATCGTGGCCTCCCCCGCACTGGCGGAGAAGGAGCTCGGCTGGAAGGCGAAACTCGGCTACGCCGAGATGGTGCAGAGCGCGTGGGACACCTGGCGGCAGGTCGCCGGCGGGTGAGTCTGGAGCGCTCGTTGGTTGACGCTGTCGGGGCTGCGCATGTCCTGACCGAACCGGATACGCGCGCGCCCTACGAAACCGACTGGACCCGCCGCTTCACCGGCCAAGCGCGGGCCGTCGTCCGGCCGGCCGACACCGCCGAGGTCGCCGCCGTCGTACGCACCTGCGCGGAGCACCAGGTCGCGGTCGTCACCCAGGGCGGTAACACCGGCCTCGTCGGCGGGTCGGTCCCCCGCGGCGACGCAGGCCAGGTGGTCCTGTCCACCCGCCGGCTGGACGCCATCGACGAGGTGGACGTCGCGCGACGTGAGGTCGTTGCCGGTGCCGGAGCCACCATCGCCGCCGTGCAGGCACACGCCGGGTCGGCTGGCCTGGCCTACGGTGTCGACCTGGCCAGCCGGGACACCGCCACGGTCGGCGGCACCGTGGCCACCAACGCCGGCGGGCTGCACGTCGTACAGCACGGCACGAGTGGAGCGCAGGTGCGCGGCATCGAGGCGGTACTCGCCGACGGCTCCGTCGTGAGCCGGCTCGACCCGCCGCCGCAGGACAACGCGGGCTACGACCTGGGCCGCCTGCTCGCCGGCAGTGAGGGAACGCTCGCGGTGATCACCGCTGCGCGGTTGCGGCTGGTCCCCCGCCCCGGCCCGGGCTGCGTGGTGCTGGTTGGTTGCGCCGACATCGACGCTGCCGTCGCGTTGCTTCCGGCCGAGGGCCTGCGCGCGGCCGAAGTCATGTTCGCGGCGGGTGTCGAGCTGGTACGACGGGTGGCCGGGCTGCCGCCGCCATTGCTGACCGCGTGGCCGGTCTATCTCCTGCTCGAGACCGACGAGCCGCCGGACCTGCCGGACACCCTCGAGGCGGCCGTCGACCCGAGGCTCTGGGCTTACCGAGAGCGGCACACCGAGGCGATCTCGACCCTCGGTGTCCCGCACAAGCTCGACGTCTGCCTGCCGCTGGACCGGCTTGGTGCCTTCCTGTCCGGGCTGTCGGGAGCGGTTGCGCCGTACGACGTGTTCGTCTTCGGCCACCTGGCGATGGGCAACTTGCACGTCAACGTCGTCGGCCCCGCGCCCGAGGATGACACCGTGGACGAGTCGGTGCTGCGGCTCGCGGCCGCGCACGGCGGCAGCATCGCCGCGGAGCACGGCATCGGTGTCGCCAAGGTGCGCTGGCTCGGCCTGACGCGCAGCCCGGCGGAGCTCGACGTGATGGGCCGGATCAAGACGGCATTCGACCCCGATGGCCTGCTGAATCCCGGCGTGCTGCTGCCCTGAGTGCCGCCGGCGAGTGGCACGATAGGCGTCGTGAGCAGTTCGTCCGGACGGGACCGCTCCACGATCCAGGTCATCGCCCATCGCGGCTCGTCCGACGATGAACCCGAGCACTCCCTGTCCGCCTACAAGCTGGCGCTCGACGATGGGGCCGACGCACTCGAGTGCGACGTGCGGCTGACCAAGGACGGGCATCTGGTCTGCGTCCACGACCGCCGGGTGGACCGCACCTCCAACGGCCGCGGCGTGCTCTCGACGCTCGAGCTCGCCGAGCTCTCGGCCCTGGACTTCGGCTCCTGGCGCGACACGTGGGAGGACTTCGAGGACCCGGAGGTGCCCGACCGGGACCGGGCCGAGATCCTCACCCTGCGGCGACTGCTCGAGACCGTCGCCAACCACGACCGGCCCGTGCAGATCGCGATCGAGACCAAGCACCCCACGCGGTACTCGGGGCTGGTCGAGCGCCGGCTGATTGACCTGCTCGACCACTTCGGCTGGGCGCATCCACGGCTGGGCCGGACGTCGCCGGTGCGGGTGATGAGCTTCTCGCAGCTGTCCCTGCGCCGGATGCGGGTGCTCGCGCCGAGTGTGCAGACCGTGTTCCTGATGGAGCGGGTGCCGCTGCGCTATCGCGACGGCACGCTGCCCCCGGGGGTGCCCATCGCCGGGCCCAGCATCGAGGTGCTCCGGGCACATCCGCGGTACGTCGAGCGGGTGCAGCGCCACGGTCACGAGGTGCACGTATGGACGGTCGACTCAATCGAGGATGTATCACTGTGTGCCGACCTCGGGGTGGACGCGATCATCACCAACCGGCCGCGAGCCGTCCTCGACAGGCTCGGCCGGCTTGCCACGCCTGAATCGTGAGCCATCCGACCCGTTTGGCCCGTTTCATCCCGGGGTCACCGGGCACGGGTACAGAATCAAGAAGCGCGACCGCAACCGGGGAGGGGGTGAATCGCCATGGCGATCGCCCAGCACGGGCCGATGTCGTCGGTCACCGTTCCGCACGAACGCAGCAGCGTCTGGGCCGCGCGACTCGCGCTGGCCGATGAGTTGGACGCGAATGGCATCGAGACGCCGATGCGCGACGACGCCGTCCTGGTGCTCTGCGAGCTGGTCAGCAACGCCATCAAGCACGCCTCGCCGTTGCCCAGCGGCGACATCAGCGTGCGGTGGACTCTCCAGCGGGATCGTTTGCATCTGGAGATCACCGACGGCGGTGCCCTGACCCGGCCGCAGGCTGCCGTGGCGGCGGTGTCCTCGCTCGGCGGGCGCGGGCTCGACATCGTGCGCACCATCTGCAGCGAGTGGGGCGTCACCGAGGACGGGAACGCGGTCACGGTGTGGGCCGACCTGCCCCGCCACGCGATGGCCTGACCGTCACTAGTCTGCTTCGCGTCACCTGACCTCCGCCCGCGAGGAGCCCGTTTCTTATGGCCAGACCGGCCGCTGCACGTCGTACCGGCTCGACCTCGTCAGGTGCCGACGTGCCCGTGGTCGGTGCGCGGGAGCCGTGCCCCTGCGGGTCGGGGCGCCGCTACAAGGCCTGCCACGGCCGGGACGCCGCGAACGCGGCTGGGGCGTTTGTGGCGCGACCGTTCGAGGGGCTGGCCGGGGAGTGCGACTGGGTCGCGCTGCGGGAGATCGTGCCGGCCGCGACCGCGGCACTGACGCTGACCGGCAAGAGGGCCGACCGCGAGGTCACCCTGGCCACCGTCCTGCCGCTGGCCTGGCCGGCCCTGGTGCGCACCGACGGCGCCGTGCTCGTGGGCCTGCAGGTGTCCGGTGGGTCCGGCGATGCCAGCCGGGATGTCGCCGACGCGTTGCTGCGCGCGTTGGACGCGGAGCCCGGGACGCCCATCACGTCCGGTGCTCTGCCGGGTCCCGGACCTCGGTTGCAGGACCTCGTCGACCCGTTGGCCGCCCTCGACGTACGCCTGCATCAGGGTTTCGACTTCTGGCTCGACGGGATGCAGGAACGCACCGCCGAGGTGACCGAATCGATGGAGCGGGCGAACGAGGCGGTGGTTCCGACGACCCGGCTGGAATCGGTCGAGTCGGCCTACTGGTGCGACATCGGCGGGCGACGGCACCTGCGCTGGGTCCTGCCGCACGACGAGGAGCAGCTGCTGGCGGCGCTGGCGCGGCTGCACGTGGCCGATCAGGTCGGGGTGGGCGCGGGAAGCCGCTATGTCGGCTCGTTCCGCGCGCACGGGTTGATGGTGCCGGTGTGGGATCTCGCGGCCGGCACCGAGGCCGCCGAGGTGGAGGAACCGGCGTCGGCGTTCGCTGGGCGCCTCGGGGAGGCGATGGCCGAGAGCAAGCCGCTGCACAGCGCACAGCGACGCGCGCTGGCCGAACTGAGGAGCAGGCAACTCACGTTGCGCTGAGGTGAGTTCTTGCTGGCGTGGCGCCGGTGATCAGCTGGCGACGAGCTCGCCACCCTCGGCGTCGAGCCCGAACGCCCGGGTGAGCACAAGTTGGCCGGACAGAGCGGCCGCGAACATGGTGGTCTGCTCGACCTGACGCAGGAAGGCGAGCGCGTCGGGGCCTGGGGCCAACACGGCGTACCCGATGGAATGATCGCGGTCCCAGTCCGCACCCCCCGCGACCGCAGTCCATCGCTCATCGGGCTCGAACCACCACTCGACGCCGTGCTCGTCCTGACCCGTGATCAGCCGACCGCCGACCTCGGTGTCGAAGGACCGGAACACGACCAGGTTGTACAGCGGACGCGGCGCGAGCCCGGCCGGCAGCAGGGGGTGGTCCGTGCGGCCCTCGGAGTTGCGGTTCAGGCCGCTCTCGAGGCCGAGGAGCTGGAGGCGGCCATCAGCGCCGTCGAGGGGAAGCGTGAGCCACTGCTTCAGGATCGGCCAGACCTCTCCGAGGCGGCCCTGCCCGCTGGAGAACCCGCCGACGTGCAGAGCGTCCTGCAACGCCGTCGGAGAGCTCGCCCTGGTCAGCACCCGGCGAGCGTAGCCACCGCCGTGCCCGGGTGTCCGGGCCTGGCACCCATCCCGGATGCCTTCGGATATCGTCGCCGATAGGCCCGGGCGCGACTGCATCCCCCGTCGGTGGCGCTCGGGCTCTCACGGTTTCCGCACCCGAAGTGCTCATTGACCGTCGAGGTCGCCCGTCGAGGGGCAGCTCAGCAGCTCAGCCGCCCAGCGGGCTGCGAGCGATCGGGCAGGACATGCACCGCGGGCCGCCCCGGCCGCTGCCGAGCTCGCTGCCGGAGATAGCGACCACCTCGATGCCTGCCTCGGTCAGCCGCTCGTTGGTCTCGGTATTGCGCTCGTAGGCCACGGCAAGTCGGGGGGCGATCGCCAGCGTGTTGTTGCCGTCGTCCCACTGCTCGCGTTCGGCGGTCACCGGGTCGAGTCCGGTGTCGATGACGCGCAGCGTGTCGATGCCCATGGCCTTCGCGGCAGCCACGAGGAACGGCTCGGGCCCGGAGATGTCGAGCTGCCCGCCGTTGGTCACGGTGTAGGCCGCAAGCGTGTCGGCCACGTTGGGGTACATCACGACGGCATCGACGTCGACCATCGTGCACACGGTGTCCAGGTGCATGGTGGCGCGCTCCTGGGCGATCGGCACGGCCA
>JBDUAP010000077.1:0-9067 GCA_040004585.1 Sporichthyaceae bacterium | reverse complement strand
GACAGGACGCCCGCCGCGGCCGCGATCACCGCGACGATGAACGACCACTTGTCGGGCGTGTAGATGAAGTCGGTTTCTGGCCGTCGTCCTACGACGTCCTCCCGGCTGATCCAGCCGAGGGCCCGGCCGACGAGGCCGGCGCACGTCGTGAGCACGATGGCGACGAGGAAGCCGAGGATCAGGGTGCGCGCGGCGAGACGCAGCAGGGAGTACCTCCGGCGCACCAGGCTGAGGCCGAGCGCCGCGATGGGAATGAACTCGGGGCCGAGGACCATCGCGCCGATGACGAGGATCTGGGAGTCCAGAACGATCGCGATACCGGCGATCAGTGTCGCCAGGGTCATGAAGCTCAGATAGGTCCAGTTGAGCTCGGACTCCTCGTAGGCGCGCTGGAGGACGTCTGTCCAGACCACCGAGTCTGCGCTGCTGCCGGGGGTGCGGCGTTCTGCGTCGAAGCCGGACTGGGACAGCCAGGCCTGCACCGGCTCGACGTGGATCGTCCCTGCGCGCTGGACGCCCAGCTCACGCAGTTCGTCGATGACGCCGTTCGCGCCCTCCCTGGGGATGTCGGCGAACACCAAGTCACCCGGGGGCCGTAGCGAGGCACCGCGGATAACGGCCAGCCCGCTGACGGCCAGATCTTGCTCCAGCACGCGGACGACCTCGTCACTGAGGTCAGAGGGCACGGAGATGCGCAGGTGCAGCACGGCGACATCCTGCCGCAGAGATAGGCAGATTAGGACGCCGGCAGTGTGCCGTCGTCGGTGATGCTGGCGGCTTCACCCTCGAAGATCGCGATCTCGGCGGTTGCCATGTCGATCGCGGCGCGCAGGCCGCCGGTCCCGAACCGATCGCGGATCGCCGCGATGCTCTCGGCGATGAACGGGTCGACCTCGGCGGGGAACTGTGTCATGTCGACGACCTAACCATCGCTGCAGCGGGTCAGTCCAGCGCCGAGTTGGTCTCCCGTACGACGAGCTCGGTCGGCGCGTTGTGGACGGCCGGGATCTGGCCCAGCCGACCGGCGTGGAAGTCCGCGAACGCCTGGCGAACCTCGGCCTCGGTGTTCATGACGAAGGGGCCGGCCCACGCGACGGACTCACGCAGCGGCTTGCCGCCGAGCAGCAACACCTCCAGCGACGGGGTGTGGCTGTCCTGGTTCTGTTCGGCGCTCACCGTGACGGCATCGCCGCCGCCGAGCACGGCGAGCTGGGCGGCGTGCAGGGGACGCCGCTCGGCACCTACGGTCCCGCGGCCGGCGAGCACATAGACCAGTGCGTTGAACTCGGTCGGCCAGGGCAGCTCGAGCTTCGCCCCCGGGCTGACGGTAGCGTGCAGCATCGTCATCGGGGTGTAGGTCGAGCCGGGGCCGCGGTGACCAGCCACGTCACCGGCGATGACCCGAACCAGCGCGCCGCCGTCGGAGGACGAGAGCAGCGCGACCTGGTCGCTGGACAGGTCCTGGTAGCGGGGCTCCACCCACTTCTGAGCCCGCGGCAGGTTGACCCACAGCTGCAGGCCGTGGAACCGGCCGCCGCTCGCGACGATGTGCTCGGGCGGGGTCTCGATGTGCAGGATTCCCTGACCGGCGGTCATCCACTGTGTCCCGCCGTCGCTGATGAGCCCGCCGCCGCCCATCGAGTCGTTGTGCTGCAGCAGGCCGTCCATCATGTACGTCACGGTCTCGAAGCCGCGGTGCGGGTGCCACGGCGTGCCCTTCGGCTCGCCGGGTCCGTAGTCCACCTCGCCCATCTGGTCCAGGTGGATGAACGGGTCCAGGTCGGCGAGGTCCGCACCCGCGAACGCGCGGAAGACCGGGAAGCCCTCGCCCTCGAAGCCGCGCGGCGCGGTCGCGATGGAACGCACCGGCCGTTGCTTCGCGACCGCCGGGTCGGGGGCGGGGATGCGGGACAGGACGGTGATGTCGTCGACGGTGACAGCCGGCACGGTGGCCTCCCGGGGTCGAGTCGCTAGTGCAGGTCGCGGCGCTTGAATAGCACCACACCTGTAACCACGATCACCGCCGTCACGATTCCCAGCACCAGCCCGCCCTGCAGGTTGCTGACCACGATCTCCCGCGGGGTTTCGACGAACTGACCCTGGTCGTCGACCTGCGCACCTTCGTAGATGAAGATCTTATGGCCGCCGTTGAGGACCAGCGCGGCGGCGTTGTCGGTCAGGAGCCACTCCTGCCAGCGCGGCCGGAACCCCCGCACGGCCGTCTCGATCACGGCGAAGTAGACGAAACCAACGCCGAGTGAGGCACCGGTGTTCCGGATCAGGTTGGCGATGCCGAAGCCCAGCAACGCGGCCAGCACGACGAACAGCACCGAGCGGCCCTGCTGGCCGAACAGGTCCGACCAGAAGTGGACCGGCAGGTTGTCGCGGTTACCGCGGGTGCGCGCGAGGATTTCTGCCGTGCCCCACCAGACTGCTTGGGCCAATACGCCGAGCAGGGCTGCCGCCGCCGCTGTCACCGCCAGCTTCACCGCCATCACCTTGATCCGGCGCGGCACCCAAAACAGCAGGGCCACCATCGACCGGCTGGACCACTCGGCGCCGACGTAGGTCGCCCCGATGAGGAAGGCGAGCATCGCCGAGGCGACGCCGATCGCGACGGCACCGTTGGGAAGACCGGTGGCGAGCTTGAACGCCGGCGGGTCGATGAAGTCCTCCACCCGGAACTGATCGGCGCTCGGCTCCGGGCCGCATACCTCCTCCACCGGGACGTCGCTGGGGCGTTTCGGGTCGTTCAGACACTGCTCGCGGAACTGCTGCTGTTCGACAATGACTTGGTCGCGCTTGCGCTCGGCGTCCGCGAGTACGCCCGCGTTCGGCTTGGAGAACTGGGTCAGCCCGACCAGCGTGACGATGATCAGGTAGACCACGACCGCGAGCGCCAGCAGCCAGCGGATGAACCGACGCGCGCTGAACCGGTGGACCTCCGCCCGGAACAGCGACCCTCCTCGCCGGGGGCTCGGCTCGGCCGGGCTGCTGATGGCCTCGGGGGCCTCCGACGTGGGTGTCGTGGTCATGGCTGCTCCCGGGTGAGCTCGAGGAAGACGCTCTCGAGGTCCGCCTCGATCGGGGAGAGCTCGGTGAGGTAGTGCCCCCGGTCGGCGAGTGCGCGCGTCACCGCAGACGGGTCGGTCACCCCGTGGATCCGCCAGGCATCACCCATGCCGGTCACCGCGAAGCCCGCCGCGTCGAGGACTGATTTCGCACCCACCGGGTCGGGCACCCGCAACCGGATGTCACCGGTGGCCTTCCCGGCGAGCACCTCCCGCACCGGCCCGGTCGCCACGCACCGGCCGCGGGCGAGGATCGTGACGTGGTCGCAGACCTGCTGCACCTCGGCGAGCAGGTGCGACGAGAGGAAGACCGTCGTACGCCGTTCGCGGCCCAGCCGCTGGATGAGCTCACGCACCTCCCGGATGCCGGCCGGGTCGAGCCCGTTGCTCGGCTCGTCCAGGATCAGCAGCCGGGGGTTCTTGAGCAGGGCGGCGGCAATACCGAGTCGCTGCTTCATGCCGAGGGAGTAGCCCTTGAACCGGTCGTCGGCCCGCTCCCGCAGGTCCACCAGCTCCAGGCACTCCTCGACGCGTGGACGCGGGACCCCCGCCGTCTCGGCCAGCAGGCGAAGGTTGAGCCGGCCGGAGAAGTTCGGGGAGAACAGCGGCGTCTCGACCAGTGCGCCGATATCGCCGATGATGTCGGGCAGCGCCCGCGGCACCGGTTGGTCGAGCAGGCGCATCTCGCCGGCGTCGGCGCGGATCAGCCCGAGCAGCATCCGGATCGTCGTGGTCTTGCCGGACCCGTTGGGCCCGAGAAAGCCGTGCACCCCACCGGTCTCGACATGGAGATCGAGCCCGTTCAGCGCGCGCTCGGGCGGCTTGCGGCGGCGCTTGTAGGTCTTGTGGGCTCCCGTGACCTCGATCGCCGTCATGGTCCGGGAGTCTCGCAGAGATTCCTCTCAGCAGCCCTGAGGTCGAGGTGTCGGAGTCGGGGTGAGCGCTGCGGCAGCCTTGGCGGGTGTGACAAGCGCCTTGAAGGTGGCACCGAGAACGAGGTCGACGGAAGCGTCCTTGCGCTGGTCGGGGACGAGCACGACCTGTCCGACCTGAGCGACGACGGTGCGTGCGGCGTCTGCACCCGTCGTACTGGCACGCACTTCGGCGAGACCCGTCACCGTGCGTTTGAGCGGGTCGTTGCTGACCTTGCCCACGATGAAGCCGCGCTTCTTGAGCTGGGTCGCGACGGCGGACGCCAGGCCCCGTCGCTGCGTCGCGTTGTAGATGTTCACCTTCACCTTGGCCGGCGCTACGACGGTCGGCGGCGGTGAGGTCGGCGGGCAGCTGACGCGGGGAGTGGCGACCTCGTCGTCGGCACCGAGGTCGAAGTAGCGCCAGGCGCCAGCCACTGCTCCGGCCAGCACGAGCACCAGCACGAGACTCCAGACGCCGGTCCGACGACCGCCCCCGCGCCGGGACGGTGACAGGTCCCGGTTCCCCAGCGGGTTGAGCATGCTCATCAGTCGGGCAGGCTCAGGACGCGCGCGTGCAAGACGTGCCGCTGCTGCAGAGCTGCCCGCAGCGCCCGGTGCAGCCCGTCCTCGAGGTAAAGGGTGCCGCGCCACTCGACGACATGGGCGAACAGGTCGCCGTAGAACGTGGAGTCCTCGGCGAGCAGGGCGTCCAGGTCGAGCAACCGTTTGGTCGTGACCAGCTGGTCCAGCCGGACCTGGCTCGGCGCGACGTCACCCCACTGGCGTTGGGTGTACTGGTGATCGGGGTATGGGCGATGGTCCCCGACGGCCTGGAAGATCACGTTGCCGAGGATAGGCTGCCGACCACCCAAATCGGACACCCCCATCGCACTGGAGACCGAATGTCGGACGATCTGCTCGCGTCGGTGCAGAAGGGCTACGCGTTCGACGGCCCGGCCCTCGAGCTCGGGGCGCTGGTCATCGACGGCACCGCGCACCCCGACGCCGGCGTTCGCATCCCGCTCGCGATGGTCAACCGGCACGGTCTGGTCGCGGGCGCCACCGGCACCGGCAAGACCAAGACGCTCCAACTGATGGCCGAGCAGCTGTCGGCCCTCGGCGTACCGGTGTTCGCGGCCGACATCAAGGGCGACCTGTCCGGCCTTGCCAGTCCGGGGGAGCCGGGCGAGAAGGTGACGCAGCGGGCCGAAGACGTCGGCCAGAAGTGGGAGGGCGCGTCGTGCCCGACCGAGTTCTTCGCCCTCGGCGGCCAGGGCAAGGGCACCCCCCTTCGGGCGACCATCACGTCGTTCGGCCCGACGTTGCTGTCCAAGGTGCTGGCACTCAACGACGTGCAGGAGTCATCGCTGGGCCTGGTGTTCCACTTCGCCGACAAGGCCGGTCTGCCCATGCTCGACCTCAAGGACCTGCGCGCTGTCGTGCAGTTCCTCACCAGTGACGAAGGCGAGGAGGCGCTCAAGGGACTCGGCGGACTGTCGAAGGCGACGGCGGGGGTCATCCTGCGCGAGCTGATCGCGTTCGAGGACCAGGGAGCGGCCGAGTTCTTCGGTGAGCCGGAGTTCGACACCGCGGACCTGCTTCGCACCACGCCGGAAGGACACGGCATCGTCTCGCTCCTGGAGCTGCCGCAGCTGCAGGACCGGCCGCGCTTGTTCTCGACCTTCCTGATGTGGCTGCTGGCCGACCTCTTCCACGACCTGCCCGAGGTCGGCGACGTCGACAAGCCCAAGCTCGTCTTCTTCTTCGACGAGGCGCATCTGCTCTTCGACGACGCGTCCAAGGCGTTCCTCGAGGCGATCGCGCAGACCGTGCGGCTGATCCGCTCGAAAGGAGTGGGCGTCTTCTTCGTCACCCAGACACCGAAGGACGTCCCTGCCGACGTGCTCGCGCAGCTGGGAAACCGGGTGCAGCACGCGCTACGCGCGTTCACTCCCGATGATGCCAAGGCACTGAAGGCGACCGTGTCGACGTTCCCGCACTCGCCGTATGACCTGGAGGAGCTGCTCACCCAGCTGGGGATCGGCGAGGCGGTCATCACCGTGCTCTCCGACCGTGGCGCGCCCACGCCGGTGGCGTGGACCAGGTTGCGGGCGCCGCAGTCACGGATGGCACCGACCGAGGACGCCAAGGTCGAGGAGATTCTCGCCGCGTCGACGATCTCCGCCAAGTACGCCGAGCCGGTGGACCGTGAGTCGGCGTACGAGCGACTTGCCGCCAAGCTGGCTCCACCGCCCGAGGCCCCGCCGTCGACGCCTGCTCCGGCTCCCGCCGACGCCGAGCAGCCACCGCTTCCGCGGCGGACCCGCGACGAGGAGTCGGCGCTGGAGAAGGCGGTGAAGTCGCCTGCGGCCAAGCAGTTCGCCCGCTCCGCGGCGGCCGTGCTGGGTCGCGAGATCAGCCGCAGCATCTTCGGCACCGCGCGCCGTCGCCGCCGCTGAACCGCAAACAACGGGCGGAAAACGCGCCACGGCGCCCACCCTGGAGGGTGGGCGCCGTGACTCTGCTGCCGGAGCTGCTACTCGTTACCCGCCGTCACCAGCTCACGGCGTTGAACGCGTCCGCCTGGCCGCTGCCGTACCACGAGTTGTGGCCCGGCCCGCCCTGGCAGGACTGCACCGCACCGCTGTTGGTGCCGGTGAAGTCGAGGTATCCGGCCGGCAGCGAGTTCGGGCAGGCCTGTGGGTCGGCCGTCTGGCCCAGCACCGAAGCGACCTTTCCGGGCTGCATCGTGGCGTTGCCCGGGCTGCTCAGACTGCCGTAACGACTGACGATCAGCGCGGCCACACCAGCCACATGTGGGCCAGCCATCGACGTGCCCTGCAGGTAGCAGTAGACAGCCGTGGGCACGGCTGGATCCACCCGGGTCCGGCTGGCCCGGCATGCTGCCAGGCCCACGGCGGCGCTGGAGTAGGTCGAGAGCACCCGGCCGTTGACCGACTCCGGTGTGAAGTAGATCGAGTCACCGCCTGGTGCCGTGAGGTCGACCGCAGACACGCCGTAGCTGGAGTAGAACGACTTCAGGTTGTCCGCGTATTGCCCTGCGGACGTTCCCTGCGTCGTGCTGCCCGTCGCGGAGACGCCGACCACGCCCGGGATCTCGAGCGGGATCACGACGCAGGCGTTGGTTACCTCGCGGGTCACGTTGGTCTCGGGCGGGAAGTCCGGGCTCGTGACGTCGGTCGTCGGGTGCGAGACGTCGTCGGAGTCGTTGCCCGCGGAGGCGACGACGGTGACGCCCTGCTGCTGCGCATACTTGATCGCCCGCTGCTCGGCCTTCCAGATGGCGCGCTGCACCGGGTCGTTCTTGCAGTTGAACAGCCACGGGTCGGCGAAGTAGGAGTTGTTGGTCACGTCGATGCCGTGGCTCCCCGCCCACATGAAGGAGCACACGACCATCTCGGGGAAGAAGTAGCCATCGTCGTTTGACGACTTGATGCCCGCGATCTTCACGTTCGGAGCGACGCCGACAATGCCGATGCCGTTCGACGCGGCGGCGATGGTGCCTGCCGTGTGGGTGCCGTGCCCGTTTCGGTCATTCCCTGGTAGCAGCGGTAGGGGCGCTCCCGACTCGCAGTCGGCGCTGTTGGCCGCGTCGTAGTTTGCCGCGAGATCCGGATGGGTGAAGTCCAGGCCAGTGTCGATGTCACCGACGAGCACCGTGGGGCTCCCACCAGTGATCGCGTGTGCCTGCGGCGTGTGAATCTGCCGCATGTCCCACTGAAGGGGAGAGAAGGTGTCAGCGTCCGTGGCCGGCACGTTGGGCAGGTCGCCCGGGCTGCCGGCTTCTTCAGTCTGCGCGGGCTCGAGCTTGGAGGCGAACTTGGTGGTGGCAGTGGCTCCCTCGACGCGGGAGTCCACTGCGAGCCGCCTGCTGAAAGCAGAGTTGTTCGACGTTGCAACAGCCACCCCGATGGCGTCGTAAGCCTTGACCAGTGACCCGCCGGCGTTCTTGACGCGGGTAGCGGCATCGGCGGGAACAGCTTGCTGCTTGTAGAGGACCAGGTAGGTCTCTGTGGGGCCGGTTGTTCCCGAGGTATCGGAAAAGGCAACCGGGGCTCCGGGCAGCAAGAGGGCGCCGACTGCGGCAGCAGATATTGCCACCTTGTGGGCGAGACGCATGTGCGCGCTCCTCTCGAGGCCGCGGCGTTTCCTCGCGCTGTCGAGGAGGGGAACGTCGCGGTCCGTGCCGGAACGTAACCTCCCGCGCGGGTCCGTGACTAGTCCTCAATGACTAGGACTTTTGCGATACGTCGTCACGCTCTGTGAAAGAGAGCGGGGGCCGTCGGATCAAGCGGCGAGAGCGGAGGATGCGAGATTCGAACTCGCGAGGGTGTTACCCCAACACGCTTTCCAAGCGTGCGCACTAGGCCACTATGCGAATCCTCCGCCGGCGAGAATACAGGGAGCGCGCCCTCCCTCCCCGCGGTGATCATGCAATTCCTGCGGGGTGAGCGGCATGGCTAGACTCGCTTCTCGACCCCTCGTGCGGCGCCATCCCGCTGAACTCCCCCAGGGCCGGAAGGCAGCAAGGGTAGGCAGGCTCTGGCGGGTGTGCGAGGGGTCCTCTGCTGTCTGCTTCTCGGACTAGGGTTCGCACGTGTCCCAAGCGCTCTACCGCCGCTACCGCCCCGAGTCGTTCGCCGACGTCATCGGCCAGAGTCACGTCACCGAGCCGCTCCAGCAGGCGCTGACCAACAAGCGCATCCACCACGCCTTCCTGTTCAGCGGCCCGCGCGGCTGCGGCAAGACCACCAGCGCCCGGATCCTGGCCCGCTGCCTCAACTGTGAGCAGGGGCCGACCGCGGCCCCCTGCGGGACCTGCCAGTCCTGTCAGGACCTCGCCCGCGAAGGCAGCGGCAGCCTGGACGTGATCGAGATCGATGCGGCCAGTCACGGCGGCGTCGATGATGCGCGCGACCTGCGGGAGCGGGCGTTCTACGCTCCCGCCTCGTCGCGGTTCAAGATCTACATCATCGACGAGGCCCACATGGTCTCTCGCGAGGGCTTCAACGCCCTGCTCAAGCTGGTCGAGGAGCCACCCGACCACGTCAAGTTCGTGTT
>JBDUAP010000076.1:0-9111 GCA_040004585.1 Sporichthyaceae bacterium | reverse complement strand
CTGGCTCCCTTCGTGACGTCACGCCGTGTTGATGAGCGACACGGCGTCCTTGTTGCACCCATTATCCCGGGTGGACCCGTAGCAGCGAAACGCGGCTGCCCTTACGGCGACCTGACCGGGGCCAGACTGGCAGCACTGCGGCAGACTGCACGGCGTGAACGCCCGCTCAGCGCTGTTCGACCTGTACGGCGACCACCTGCGCTCCCGTGGCAGCCGCGCGCCGGTCGCCGCCCTCGTCCGACTGTTGGCGCCGCTCGGGGTGGCAGCGCCGGCGGTCCGTACCGCGGTCTCGCGGATGGTCCGTCAGGGCTGGCTGGAGCCGCTGCGGCTGCCCGAGGGCCCGGGCTACACCCTGACCCCACGGGCCGCACGGCGCCTCGATGAGGCCTCGGCGCGCATCTACCGCACACAACGCTCGGAATGGGACGGCACCTGGCACCTCCTCGTCACCGCGGGCGCAACCGAGCGCAGCCGCCGCGACCGGGTCCGAGGCGCCCTGACCTTCCTCGGCTACGCCCAGCTCGACGACGCGACCTGGATCGGGCCGCGGCCGTCCGAGGAGGTGGACGCGCTGCTCGAGTCGGAGTCCGTGCGAGCCGAGCGGTTCAGCGCCCGCCACGACGGCGACACGTTGGCGCTGGTGCGCCAGGCCTGGGACCTCGAGGGTCTGGCCAGGTCGTACACCCGCTGGTTGCGTGACGCCCGCGGGATCGCAGCCGAGGCCCACGGGCAGACCAGCGACGAGCTGGCTTTCGCCACCCGCTCGCGGCTCGTCCACGAGTGGCGCAAGTTCCTGTTCCGCGACCCGGGGCTGCCGCGCACGCTGCTGCCGGAGGACTGGCCGGGCGAACAGGCAGCCGCCTTCTTCGATACCGAGAGCCGCCGCCTGCTGCCCGCAGCAGGGCGGTTCGTGGACAGCTGCCTGGTCTCTCGATGACGCGTCCCGCAATGACCACTGACCGGAGGGCTCCGTGAGCGACACCGTGCTGTACGACGTGACCGACGGCGTGGCAACGGTGACGCTGAACCGTCCCGAGGCGATGAACGCGTTGAACACCGAGCTGAAGACAGCGCTGCGCGACGCACTGGCCGCTGCGGCCGAGGACCCACAGGTCCGCGCGGTCGTGCTGACCGGCAACGGACGGGCGTTCTGTGTCGGGCAGGACCTCGGCGAACACGCAGCGAACCTGGAGTCCGCCACGGGCGTCGAAGCCGTGTGGGCCACCGTCCCCGAGCACTACACGCCGATCGCGACCGCCCTCGCCACGATGCCCAAGCCGGTCATCGCGGCAGTCAACGGCGTGGCTGCAGGCGCCGGCGCGGCGTTCGCCTTCGCATGCGACTTCCGCATCGTCGCGGAGACGGCGGGCTTCAACCTGGCGTTCGCGGCGATCGGGTTGTCTGCCGACTCCGGCTCGTCGTGGACCTTGCCGCGGCTGGTCGGCATGGCGCGCGCGAAGGAGCTGCTGCTGCAGCCGTCCACCGTGCCCGCCGATCGCGCTCTCGAGCTCGGCCTCGCCACCGAGGTCGTCGAGGCCACAGCGGTGCTGCTCACCGCCACGGCTCTTGCGACCCGGCTAGCCGCCGGACCGACCGTGGCGTACGGCGCGATCCGCCGCTCACTGGCGTTCTCGGCCGGGCACGGCCTCGAGGAGTCACTCGCGTTCGAGGGCGAGATGATGGCGCTCACCGGGTCCACCGCCGACCACCGCGGTGCCGTCACGTCGTTCCTCGCCAAAGCCAAGCCCGAGTTCGGGGGTCGCTAGGACGACGCTCGCTCGCGGAACGCGCAGCCGGCCAGGTGGTCGTTGACCATGCCGGTTGCCTGCATCAGCGCGTAGGCCGTGGTCGGGCCGACGAAGCGGAACCCCTCCCGCTTGAGCGCCCTCGCCATTGCGGTGGACTCGGGGGTCACGGCGGGCACGTCAGCCCCGGTGACAGGTCCTCGCCGGTCCGCGTCGGGAGCGAACGACCAGAGCAACTCGTCGAGGTCACGGTCGAGAGCGAGGACCGCCTGCGCGTTGGCGATCGTCGCCGCGAGCTTGGCCCGGTTGCGGACGATCCCGGCGTCGGCCAGCAGACGGCGTACGTCGTGCTCGTCGAAAGCCGCCACTCGCGCGGGGTCGAAGTCGGCGAAGGCGGCGCGGAAGGCCGGTCGCTTGCGCAGGATCGTCAGCCAGGACAGCCCGGACTGGAACGCCTCCAGGCACAGCCGCTCGTAGAGCGCGGGCGTGCCGTGGACCGGCCTGCCCCACTCGTCGTCGTGGTAGGCGATGTAGTCGGGCACCGCTGCCCCCCAGGAGCAACGGGCGAGGCCGTCCGGACCGACGACGGGACCGGTCAATGGTCGGCCTCGACCAGTCGGGCGAGCTTGCGCAGCGACCGGGTGACCCCCAGGCGGGCCAACGGGCGCACCAGCAGCCAGCCGAGCCGGCCGAGCAGGCCGAGCGGCAGGTCCAGCCACTCCGACCAGACGACCCGGCTGCGGTCCGGACCCAAGTCGTGCACCTCGAAGGCGCCGGAGCCGCGCACGACCGTTCCGGTGTGCCGCACGACGCACCGGTTTGGCGGCTCCCAGACCACGACCGTCATCGCGTCGTGGATGCCAAGCCGGCCGACGCCCGTGAAGGCATGGATGCTCGCGCCTTCCGCGCGACCGCCGGAGGCCGAGGTCAACAGCATCCACCGGCCGTGCTGCTCCCAGTCGGTGAGCAGGTCCCACACGTCCTGCGCCGGGGCGTTGACCTCCGCCGTGACGACGAGCTCGGCCACCCGGTCAGCCCTCGCTGGGCCGAACCGGCTCCCAGGGCGGGACCGGGTCCGTGGACTGGATCGGTGTCGTGGGCTGGACCGGCTCCGCCGGCACGACGGGTGGCATGTCTGGCGGCGTGGTGCCGGCCGGCGCTCCGATCTCCAGCTCGGCGATCCGGGCGTCGCGCTGTGTCAGCTCAGCGGTGAGCCGGTCCAGGACGTCGTCGACCTCGTCCATCCGGTAGCCACGGAACGCGAGCGAGAACCGCAGCCGCTCCACCTCGGTCGGGCCGACCTCGTCCGGGGGCAGGACACCGAGCGGAGACCGGTCTGGTGCCACATCGGGCATCGCGGTCCCCCGGCCGGCGGCAACCAACGCCACTCCGCCGAGGACGGCCAGCACGGCGAGCAGCAGAACGATGGACACGGGAGGATGGTGTCACGCCAGCACCGGATCACGAGACAGGAGCCGCCGTGCGCGAGCCTGCGAGCCTTCATCTGGGCCGACGTGAGTTCGGACCGGACGAGCTGGTGGTGATGGCCATCGTGAACCGGACACCGGACTCGTTCTTCGACCAGGGCGCGTTCACCGACGACGCGGCCGCCCTGACCGCGGTCGACCGCGCGGTGGACGAGGGGGCGGAGATCGTCGACCTCGGCGGGGTCAAGGCCGGACCGGGGCCAGCGGTCGACGCGCGAGAGGAGATCCGGCGTACGGCGGGTGTGGTCGCCGCGATCCGGGCCCGGCACTCCGATCTGGTGATCAGCGTCGACACCTGGCGGGCGGAAGTGGCCCGCGCGGTCTGCGACGCCGGTGCCGACCTGATCAACGACGCGTGGGGCGGCCCCGACCCGGAGCTGCCCGGAGTCGCCGCCTCCTTCGGAGCCGGACTGGTCTGCAGCCACGCCGGCGGCCTGCCGCCGCGGACCGACCCGCACCGAGTGGCCTACGCCGACGTCGTCGCCGACGTGGTGGCGACCGTCACCGCCCTGGCTGACCGGGCCGTGGCGGCCGGGGTGCGACCGGAGTCGGTGCTGATCGATGCCGCCCATGACTTCGGCAAGAACACCTACCACTCGCTGGAGGTCACGCGTCGGCTGGACGAGCTGGTCGCGACCGGCTGGCCGGTGCTGGTGGCGGTGTCGAACAAGAAGTTCCTCGGCGAGGTGCTCGACGCCGACAAGGACAACCGGCTGGAGGCCACGCTGGCCGCGACGGCGTGGTGCGCCCAGCTGGGCGGGCGGGTCTTCCGCGCCCACCAGGTTGCCGCCACCCGGCGGGTCCTGGACACGGTGGCCGCCATCCGCGGCACTGCTCCGCCGGCGGTCAGCCGCCGGGCTCTCGCCTAGCTCGGGTCGACCATCCCGTGGCGATGCGCCTCATTCTTCTCGTTCGCCTCGACCACGAGCCGGACGGCCTCCACCGGGTCGTCGGCCAGCTCGAACAGGGCGAGGTCCTTCTCGGCGATCTTTCCCTCGATGAGCACCCGGGTGCGCAGCCACTCGATCAGCCCGCCCCAGTAGTCGGTGCCGACCAGCACCACGGGGAACGACGTCACCTTGCGGGTCTGCACCAGCACCAGTGCCTCGAACAGCTCGTCGAACGTGCCGAAGCCGCCCGGCATGACGATGAAACCCTGCGCGTACTTGACGAACATGGTTTTGCGCGCGAAGAAGTAGCGGAAGTTCACGCCCAGGTCGACCCAGTCGTTCATGCCCTGCTCGAACGGCAGCTCGATCCCCAGACCGACGGAGACACCGCCGGCCTCGGACGCGCCCCGGTTCGCCGCCTCCATGGCACCGGGCCCGCCGCCGGTGATGACCGCATAGCCGGCGTTGACCAGCTCGCGGCCGACGTCGACACCGAGCTGGTACTCCGGGGACTCCCGCGCGATGCGGGCGGATCCGAACACGCTCACCGCCCGGCCGAGCTCGGCGAGCGCGCCGAATCCCTCGACGAACTCCGACTGGATCCGCAGCACCCGCCAGGGGTCGGCGTGCAGCCAGTCGACCGGCCCGCGGGTGTCGAGCAGGCGCTGGTCCGTGGTGGTGGTCTCGACCTGGCCGCGGCGCAGTGTCACCGGACCCTTGTGCTTCTCGAGCGGGTGCGTCTCGTCAGTGGGCTCGAGAGGGGCGTCTGGGGTCTCGGCGGCCATGGCGCAGAGGCTATCTCCCGCCCTCGGGGCGCGCCGCCGGCTGATCGGCCTCAACCTTTCGGCGCGGGGCGCGTCTTCCCCGTGTGAGCGGACCGACACTGGGGCTCGTGGACAGCGACGACGGCACCGACGTCGCCGGCGACTACGCCGTGCTGTTCGCGGGACAGTTCGGCGCCATGACGCGGCTCGCCAGCCTGCTCGGGGCCGATGACCCCGAGGAAGTCGCGCAGGAGGCGTTCGTGCGGCTGCACCGGCGCAGCCGAACACTGCGCGACCCGCACGCCAGCCTGGCCTACCTGCGCGCCACGGTCGTCAACCTCAGCCGGTCCCGGCTGCGCCACCTACAGGTCGTCCGTCGTCACGACCACCAGCCGCCGGCCGATGCCGACTCCGCCGAGGCACACGCCGTACGGCGTGAGGACGCGCGCGAGCTGGTGGCTGCGTTGGCGCACCTCTCGGCACGGCACCGCGAGGCGATCGTCCTTCGCTACTGGCTGGACCTGAGCGAGGCCGAGATGTCGGATGCGATGGGCGTCAGCCGGGGCACCGTCAAGTCACACGTGTCGCGGGCGCTGGACGCCCTCGGCCTCCTGTTGGAGGGCAGCCGATGACCGACCTCGAGACCCGACTTCGTGCGGGAGCTCAACGCTGCCGCCCGGGACGTCCGCGTCTCTCCGGATGCGTGGCAGCGCCACCAGCAGCTGTTGGCGGGCAACCACGTCGGTCGTCGGGCCCGCCGCACCTGGCTGGCGTCCGCGGCGGCCGTCGTGATCGCGGTCGTGGCCGGCTTCACCGCACTGTCCGGGACCGACGACGACCGACCGGCGCCACCGGCGGGGTCCGACCCGTTCGAAGACGGTGGTTTGCTGGGTACGCCGGTCGAGGTGGCCCGGCTGGGTTCCGGTCCCACCCAGGTGAGGGTCGAGATGGCGATCGCAGACGGCAAGGGCCGCCGGCCGGACATGTGCACGCGCTTCGTCGCCGGGCCGGACTCCACCAGCAGCTGCGGTGGGCAGAGCGACGACCCGGGGAACGCCGTGGTGGCGTTCGACTACCTGAGCGGGTCCCGGGGTTCGACGATCTCGGTGCAAGGCGTCGTGGACAACCGCGTCTCCGCGGTGCGGGCCTGGTTGAGCGACGGGACGGAGGTCCGGCCACGGCTCGTGGCGCTCGGTGTCGACGAGCTGAGGGGTTTCGCCGTCCCGACGAAGAAGGGCGAGCCGCATGCGGTGCGGCTGGCCGCCTACACGAGCGACGGGAAGGCGTTGGAGTACGTCAACCTGGCCGCGCGGTTCGGCACCGACTGGTTGTCGGCCGGACCGGTGAGCGGCTGCCCGGCCGACCTGGACTGCCAGCTCCAGAACCTCGACCCGGGGCTCATCGCACAGGTGATCCGCGAGCCGGACCGCGTCATCGTGCTGGTCTGGCCCGAGGTCAGCGAGTTCGAGGTGTCCGGGCCGAGTGCGGTGAACCACAACGGGTTGTCCGGGGACGAGCCGGGTGCGCTGATCCGGGCGCTGGTGATCACCTCCGCCACGTTCGGCGGCCCACTGGACGCTCAGCTCACCCTCACCGCCCACGCCGGTGCGAACTCCGTCGAGATGAACTCACCGCCGCCCTGACGCTCAGCCGGTCAGCCAGGTTCGCATCCGGTCCTCGCACTCCACGATCAGCGCGACGTCGACGTACTCCTCGCGGGTGTGCGCCACATTGGGATCGCCCGGGCCGTAGTTCACCGCCGGGACACCCAGCGCCGAGAACCGCGCCACGTCGGTCCAGCCGAACTTCGGCAGCGGCTCTTTGCCGATCGCGGCGACGAAGGCGGCGGCGGCCGGGTGCGAGAGCCCGGGCATCGCGCCGGGCGAGCTGTCCGAGAGCGACACCTCGAAACCGTCGAACACCGCTCGTACGACGTCGTGCGCCTCGCTCTCGGACTTGCTCGGGGCGAACCGGTAGTTGATCGAGACCGTGCACTCGTCGGGAATGACGTTGCCGGCGACACCGCCGGAGATGCCGACAGCGTTCATGCCCTCGCGGTAGACCAGGCCGTCGATCTCCACCTCGGCCGCCTGGTAGGCACGCAACCGGTCGAGCACCGCACCAGCGGCGTGGATCGCGTTGTCGCCGTGCCACGACCGGGCCGAGTGCGCGCGGCGACCGCGCACCGTCACCTCCGCCCTCAACGACCCCTGACAGCCGCCTTCGACGGTCGCGCTGGTGGGCTCCATCAGCACGGCGAAGTCGGCGGCGAGCCAGTCTGGGTTGTTGCGCGAGACCCGGAGCAGCCCGTTGCGAGACGCCTCCACCTCCTCGCAGTCGTAGAAGACCCACGTGACGTCGCGCACCGGCTCGGGCACCGACACGGCCAGCCGCAGCGCCACACCGACACCGCTCTTCATGTCCGTCGTACCACATCCGTAGATCCGCCCGCCTTCAACCCGGCACGGCAGGTTGTCGGCCACCGGCACCGTGTCGAGATGCCCCGCAACCACGACTCGCTCGGACCGTCCCTCGTCGGTGAAGGCGAACACGGTGTTGCCGTCGCGCTCGACCCGCAGGTGCGGCCACGGCTGCAGGGCCGCCCCCACCGCGTCGGCGAGCGGCCTCTCATTGCCGCTCACCGACTCGATGTCGCAGATAGCTGCGGTGAGTTCGCCCGGGTCCATCGAGAGGTCGAGAGGCTTCGGCGTGAGAGTCATGGACGCGACGCTAGCGAAGGTCTGACAGGGTGGCGTCATGGCAGCGGATCTCGAGCGCACCGGGTCCGGGACGGGCCTGGCGACGGTGCACGCCTCCGGCCAGGTGCTCGACACGTGGTTCCCGGCGCCCACCCTCGGCGGCGCAGTAACCGACCTGGACGGCTTCGACCTTGTGGCGCTCGCGACCGACGACGCGGACCGTCAGGTCAGGCGGGAGGTCGTGCGGACCGTCATCGACCTCGACGCGCCACCCGCAGACGTGTCCGACACCTACTTGCGGTTGCACCTGCTCTCACACCGGCTGGTCCGTCCGCACGAGGCCAACCTGGACAGCATCTTTGCGTTGCTGCCCAACGTCGTCTGGACCAGCCGCGGCCCGTGCGCGGTCGACGGGTTCGAGCTCACTCGCGCCCGGTTGCTCACTCGTGGGCCGCTCACCGTCCTGAGCGTGGACAAGTTCCCGCGGATGACCGACTACGTCGTGCCCACGGGGGTGCGCATCGGCGACGCCGACCGGGTGCGTCTCGGTGCACATCTGGCCGCCGGTACGACGGTGATGCACGAGGGCTTCGTCAACTACAACGCCGGAACGCTCGGTACGTCCATGGTCGAGGGACGCATCAGCGCTGGGGTCGTCGTGGGCAACGGCTCCGACATCGGCGGCGGCGCATCGATCATCGGCACACTCTCCGGCGGCGGCACCACCGTGATCTCCATCGGCGAGGACTGCCTGCTCGGAGCCAACTCCGGAATCGGGATCTCTTTGGGTGACGGATGCGTTGTCGAGGCAGGCTGCTACGTCACGGCCGGCAGCAAGGTCACGCTGTCCGACGGCTCGATCGTCAAGGCCCGCGACCTGAGCGGCCGGACGGGGCTCCTCTACCGACGCAACAGCATCACCGGAGCCATGGAGGCCGTGCCGCGCGAGGGTACGTGGGGAGGACTCAACGCGGCACTGCACGCCAACGACTGAGCGACTGGGACGGGAGCGCGGGGACCGATGCAGCTGACCCGGCGGGGACGGCTGACGGTCACCCTGACCGTGATGGTGCTGCTGCTCGCCGGCATCACGACTTACGTCCTGACCCGCACATCGGTGGGCACCGCGCTCGGAGTTCCCGTGGCACCGCCGTGCACGGTCACGGTCGAGGGAAAGACGCGGGACTGGTCGCGCGAGCAGGCCATGACGGCCACCACGGTGACCGGGGTCGGACTGCAGATCGGGGCCACGGTCAACGGTGTTGCTGCGGCTGTCGAGACTGCGTTGACGAACAGCGCCGACGTGGCGATGGACCCAACCGCTGCGCGGGCCGTATACCGGGCCCGGCCGAATCGCGCGGCCCCCCGGCCCGCCTCGGTGGCGCTGGCCAGGGCGCTGCTCGGTTACGACGGGCGGGCGCTCACCTGCACGCTGACGTCCTTCCGCCTCGGTGACAGTCCCCCACGAGAGGACCCCGGCAGTCTCGGCCTGACCGCGCGGGCAGACACGCTGCGACGTGCCATGC
>JBDUAP010000403.1:0-2730 GCA_040004585.1 Sporichthyaceae bacterium | reverse complement strand
ACAACTTTAACTTCAAAACTTCGGGAACGCTGGCGAAGACGCTGCAATTCACGGTCAGCGGGGCAACACCGTCGCCAAATCCAATTGATGAGCAGCGGCAGTTTGTGCGCCAGCAGTATCTTGATTTTCTGAATCGTGAACCCGATGGACCAGGGTGGGACTTTTGGACCGACAACATTACCAAATGTAGTGACCCCGCCCGTCGTCCACCTTTGCAGACAGAGTCAGAATGCATCAGCCGTCAGCGTGAGACAACCAGTGCCGCCTTCTTCATTTCGCCAGAGTTTCAAAATACCGGCTACTTTGTGCAGCGGGTTTATCGAGGATCATTAGGTCGCTTCCCCTACTTCGGCGGGTCAGTGCCCGCAGACTTCAGCAAAGATGAATTTACGCGGGACCACACATCGGTTTCAGCGGGCATTGTGGTTAACAACCAACTGGACCCGGCCGTGATCAATACCAACAAGCAGGCTTTCGTGAACCAGTTTGTTACTCGGGCTGAGTTCCTGGCAATTTACGGCGCTTTGAACAACGACCAGTATGTCGACAAATTGTTCCAGACGACGGAAGTGACCCCAACCGTGTCAGAGCGAAGTGCGCTCATCAACGGGTTGAACGCGAACCCTGCGACAGAGACGAGAGCGAGTGTGCTCTTCAAGATTTCAGACGGCACCCAGACGGTGGCGGGTGGGGCTCTCCAGTTCCAGACCAGGTACGGACAGGTGTTCTACCAGCAGCAGTTCAACCCGGCGTTTGTGCAGATGGAATACTTTGGGTACATGAAGCGAGACCCCGATCAGGGCGGATATGGGTTCTGGCTGGGCAAGCTGAACCAATACCCCAGCTTCGTTGAAGCGCAAATGGTATTGGCATTCATTTCATCACCCGAGTACCGAGCGCGATCCGGTCAGCCTTGATGTCCGATTTTGACCTTCAGTCTATTCAAAAAAGGCTCGACGTCCAGGACGATTTGCAGTCTGTGATTATCGGTTCTTTCCTCATCAGCCATTGCTGGTTCCTCTTGACGGCTTGCTGAAAAACTACCTTCACCACTGTCCTGCCGCCGTTGCTCCACCTGATCAAGAGTTGGGTTACGTCGTGCGTTGAGGTTTGGTTCATCTCGAAAACCCCATCCTAATTGACCTGGGCTCCGCGAATTCTACCACCCTTCCAGCAGTCTCCGCCCCAGACCTAGAAATTTCTTGAACGGTTTGAGCCTTTTCTTGCGTGCTTCTCGCTTAAGGCGATGAGGGGCCAGAAACGTAGGACAACGAAGAGGACCAGTAATGATCAACTACATTTTTATCGAAACCCGTGATCCGTTTGAGTCGCGCGACACGAAGTTCATCGAGGAGACGGCGACTGCCTTGAAAGGACGCGGCCACCACGTCACGGTATTTCTCGTGCAGAACGGAGTTCTCGCTTCTCGTAAAAATGCTCGCGACTCCTATCTCGCTCGCATGGCCCAAACGGGAATCAATCTCCTGGCCGACGATTTCTCGCTCGGCGAGCGAGGCATTCAATCTGCAGAGCTACATGCCGGCGTGCAAGCGTCCAGCATTGAAACGCTGGTGGACGCTTTGCTTCAGGAGAATACCAAAGCCCTCTGGCATTGATGGAGGCACGATGGCAATGAACCGGATACCGAACTCCGACTCGCCATCGTGTAACCGGTCTGTCAACTTCACCGTCGCTTGACAGACTTCGTTTAATCAACTGTCCATCCTGACCTTTGGGATGAATTCAAAAGGAGATCGACAATGACAAACTTCCGGCTATCTCTTGTCTTTATCGCGGTCTGTTCCTTGCTTATAGGCAGCATACCTTTGACCGTTCACAGCACACCTTCCTTCACAAATTTAGCAGCCATAGACAATCTGTCTGCCTCCACGAATAAGCAACTGGCGCAGGCCCGACGCGGAACTGCCAAATATCACGACATCGAAGCAGCCGAAGCTGATGGCTACGTCAACATCAATATTTACGAGTCGGGGGAAGGACTCCACTTAGTAAACTTTTCGCTGGTTGACGCGAATTTCGATCCTGAGCATCCGGAGGTACTTCTTTACGCACCAGTTCCGCACGAGAACCGTATGGAGCTGGTGGCAGTCGAGTACGTCGTTCCTTTAAGTCTCTCGTCTGGCCCACCCGCGGGCTTCAGTGGAGACGCTGATGTATGGCGGGAGAACTCGGAAGGCCTCGGCCTCTGGGAATTGAATACCTGGATCTGGCAGCATAATTCGAATGGTATGTTCGCCTTCAAAAACCCGCGCGTGCCGTAAGTCATGAGCATTGCGCGAGACCGGATTAGTAACCAACGAACTAATATTACTTTCAGGGGCACGTTCCCTGCGGCGTGCCCTGCCCCAGGAGGATCTTTCATGAGTATCCGAAGATGCAAAATGATGGCTCTATTGATGGCGCTGGTCGTTGGCGGAGTAATGTTTTTGACCCAGAGGATTTCTGCGAGCGGAGGCGGCAACGTTCTGGATGACCAGTTATCCACAGGCCTCAGCCATCACGGATTTACGGGCACAGTCGGCTCGTCAATGGAACAGCGGCTGGGCCGAAGAATTGACAACCAGCTTGCCGACCTCGGGCGCAATTTATTCCACGACACGATCGTGGGCCTCAACAACGATAACTCCTGCTCCGGGTGTCACTCCGCGACCGCGGGATTTGGCGATACGCAGTCGATCGCCATCGGCGTCGAAAACAACTTCATCGTGG
>JBDUAP010000075.1:0-9143 GCA_040004585.1 Sporichthyaceae bacterium | reverse complement strand
AGGTGCGCGAGCCGCTCAGCCAGCTCGACCGCCTTGGGATGCGCGTAGGACCACAGCGGGAAGAACGCCAGCTCGCTGGCCTGCTTGGCGGCTGCCTCGGCCAGCTCGGTCCGGCCGTGGCCGGCCTGGACGACGAACAGCCCGGCCAGACCGTCGAGGTAGCGCTTGCCCTTGTCGTCGTAGATGTAGGGCCCGTCCCCGCGCACGATCACCGGCACGTCGGTCGCGTCGTAGGTCGACATGCGGGTGAAGTGCATCCACAGGTGGTCGTGCGCGCTCTTGGCGAGGGCGCGGTCGCCCGGCGGCTGGAGCTGCTGGGCATCCTGCTCGGACAGGGTCGAGGGGCCGGCCGGCGTGGATCCATACCGGCGGGGAGGTGTGGTCATCTGGTTCCCCAGTTGTAGAGCTGCTTGCGCAGCTTGAGATAGACGAAGGACTCGGTGCTGCGCACAGTCGGCACGGCCCGGATGCGCTTGCTGACGAGCTCGAGCAGGTGGTCGTCGTCCTCGCAGACGACCTCGACCAGGAGGTCGAAACCACCCGCGGTGATCACGACGTAGTCGACCTCGGCCATGTCGGCGATCTTCTCGGCCACCGCCTCGACATCGCCCTCGCAGCGGATCCCGATCATGGCCTGGCGCGGGAAGCCGACCTGGAGCGGATCGGTGACGGCGACGATCTGCATCACGCCGGCGTCGAGCAGCCGCTGGACCCGCTGCCGCACGGCTGCCTCGGACAGCCCGACGGCCTTGCCGATGGCGGCATAGGGGCGCCGGCCGTCCTCCTGCAGCTGCTCGATGATGGCCTTGGAGACGTCATCAAGCCCAGCTGCGTTGCCCCGCTCTCGCACGGTCATGGCGCCGATCTTCCCCATCCAATGGGGGTCTTGGCAAGTGATTCCGTCGCCAAAGGGCACCTTTCTTGCTGAATCTGTCGTCTAACCTCGCCTGAACTGTTGATACCGCCCTCCCGGCACTACCCTGGCCGAGCCGCCTGCCGACCGACGAAGGAGCCTCCCGTGAGCCCGTCCCGCACCCTGCGCAACCTCGTGAACGGCCAGCAGGTCGATGCCGCCGACGGCCGCACCTCCGCGGTGGTGAACCCCGTCACGGGCCAGGCCTACGCGCAGGCGCCCGTCTCGGGAGCCGCCGACGTCGACGCCGCCATTAAGGCCGCCGCGGCGGCCTTCGAGGGCTGGCGGGACACCACGCCGAGCCAGCGTCAGCGGGCGCTGCTGCGCATCGCCGATGCCATCGAGGCCCGCGCCCAGGAGATGGTCGACGTCGAGAGCGAGAACACCGGCAAGCCGCGCGGGCTCACGATGTCGGAGGAGATCCCGCCGATGGTTGACCAGATCCGGTTCTTCGCCGGTGCGGCCCGGGTGCTCGAGGGCAAGTCGGCGGGGGAGTACATGGCCGGGCACACGTCGTTCATCCGACGCGAGCCGATCGGGGTCTGCGCCCAGGTGACCCCGTGGAACTACCCGATGATGATGGCGGTCTGGAAGTGGGCGCCGGCGATCGCGGCCGGCAACACGGTGGTGCTCAAGCCGTCGGACACCACGCCGGTGTCGACGCTGCTGATGGCCGAGATCATGTCCGAGTTCCTGCCCGCTGGCGTGTTCAACGTCGTCACCGGCGACCGGGACACCGGACGGGCCCTGGTCGACCACCCCGTGCCGCAGATGGTGTCCATCACCGGGTCGGTCCGCGCCGGCATGGAGGTCGCCGGCAGCGCGGCACGGAACCTGAAGAAGGTTCACCTCGAGCTGGGCGGCAAGGCACCGGTCGTCGTGTTCGACGACGCCGACCTCGAGGCGGCGGCCGAGGGCATCGCCGTCGCCGGCTACTTCAACGCCGGCCAGGACTGCACTGCCGCAACCCGGGTGCTGGCAGCCCCGGGCATCCACGACGACTTCGTCGCCGCACTCGCCGAGCAGGCCCGCAACAACGCGAAGACCGGCACACCCGATGACGAGGACGTGCTGTTCGGCCCGCTCAACAACGCCAACCAGCTGGACCGGGTGATGGGCTTCCTGCAACGCGCCCCGGAACATGCGACCGTGGCCGCAGGCGGCAACCGCGTCGGCGGCGACCTGTCGGCCGGCTACTTCCATGAGGCGACCGTCGTGTCCGGGCTGAAGCAGGGCGACGAGCTCGTCAGCGACGAGGTGTTCGGACCAGTCATCACCGTGCAGCGGTTCAGCGACGAGGACGAGGCTGTCCGCTGGGCCAACGGGGTGGAGTACGGCCTGGCCTCCTCGGTGTGGACCAAGGACCATGGACGCGCGATGCGGATGGCCCGCCGACTGGACTTCGGCTGCGTGTGGATCAACACCCACATCCCGCTGGTCGCCGAGATGCCGCACGGCGGCTTCAAGCACTCCGGCTACGGCAAGGACCTCTCGATGTACGGCCTCGAGGACTACACCCGCGTCAAGCATGTGATGACCAACCTCGACGCCTGAGGTGAGCCCGTTCGCCTCCCTGGACATCGTCTTTCGTGGCGGGACGGTGCTCACCGGACTGCCCGGAGCACCCCGCGCCCGCGCGGTCGCCGTCCACGACGGCCACGTCGTCGCGCTCGACGCGGACGCGCTCGATCTCGCCGACACCGCACGGGAGGTGGTCGACCTCGACGGCGGTGCCCTGCTGCCCGGGTTCGGCGACGGGCACGCGCACCCGCTCTGGGGCGGGGTCGAGCTGGAAGGCCCGCAGGTGCGCGACTGCACGTCGGTTCAGGAGATAGTCGAGGTCGTACGCCGGTTCGCAACCCAGCATCCGGACGACGACTGGATCGTGGGTGGGCCTTACGACCCGTCCCTCGCACCCGGGGGCCTCTTCGATGGTCGATGGCTCGACGAGGCCGTTGCCGGCCGCCCCGTGGCGCTGCAGTCGGCGGACCACCACTGCGTGTGGGTCAACAGCGAGGCGCTGCGGCGCGCCGGTCTCGACGAGCACACGCCGGACCCGCCGGCCGCGACCATCGCCCGCCGCCCGGACGGCTCCCCGCTGGGGACGCTGGTCGAGTGGAGCGCGATGGACCTCGTGCTGCGGCACGCGCCCCACCCCACGACGGAGGACAAGCGGCGCGCCCTGCGCCGCTCGACCGCTCTGCTCGCCGAGGCCGGCATCACCTGGGTGCAGGAGGCGGCGCTGCACCCGGACGACGTAGGCGTCTACCTCGCCTCCGCCACCGCTGGCGAGCTCGCCGTGCGAGTGAACATCGCGCTCCGCGCGGAGCCCGGCGAGTGGCCGGACCAGCGCGCTGCTTTCGTGGCCGCGCGCGCGCAAGCGAGCGCCGCTGCCGCGGCCGACGCTGTGTCGGTGCGCACGGTGAAGTTCTTCGCCGACGGCGTGGTCGAGGCGGGCACCGCCGCGATGCTCGATCCCTACGACGACGCCCCGCACAGCTGCGGCCTGCCGGTGTGGGCACCGGCCGAGCTCGCGGAGGCGGTGGCGGCCTTCGACGTCGACGGCTTCCAGGTGCACATCCACGCGATCGGCGACGCCGGCGTGCGGGCGGCACTGGACGCCATCGAGTACGCGACCGAGCGCAACGCCCCGCGCGACCGCCGACCCGTCGTAGCGCACACCCAGGTGGTCCACCCCGATGACCTACCGCGGTTCGCCGAGCTCGCCGTGATCGCCAACTTCGAGCCGCTGTGGGCACAGCTGGACCCCCTGCAGACAGCTCTCACCCTGCCCAGGATCGGGCCGGTCCGCGGTGACCGGCAGTATCCGATGGCGTCCCTGCTGGCCAGCGGTGCCGTCCTGTCCATGGGCAGCGACTGGCCGGTCAGCTCGCACCGGCCGCTGGACGGGCTGGCCGTCGCGGTCACCCGGCAGACCCCATCCGGTGACCCGGCGGGCGGCTGGCTCCCTGCGCAGCGACTGCCGCTGCCCGCCGCGCTCTCGGCGTACACCCTCGGCGTCGCGTTCCAGGCCTTCGAGGACCACCGCTGGGGCACGATCGTGCCCGGCAAGCGCGCCGACCTGGTCTGGCTGGACGCCGAGCCGTATGACGTGGACCCGGCCGCCCTGGGCGCCGTGGCGGTCCGGGGAACGTGGCTCGGCGGCCTGCCGACATTCCCCCGACCACTGTCGTAGGGTCCGAAGAACCGTGCGGGTAACCCTCGTGGCACTTCGGACACAACGGAAGAACGATCGAGTAGCGATTTCGTGGTCAAGACCGACCCAAGCGACGGAATCGCTTGTCCGGACCCGTCCCCTCTGTCAGGATCGGCGCGAAACGCCCCTATGACCACGGAGAGGAGCGGCTCGGTGCATCAGTTCATCGACGGCCGCCGCGTCGGGGCGCGGACGTCGGGGAGCGGGACCCCCTTTTCCGTGGTGGACCCGGCGACCGGGGCGACGGTGGAGTCGGTCGAGCTTGCCGGTCCCGGCGACGTCGACGACGCCGTCGCGGCGGCCCGGCGCGCCTATCCGGCCTGGTCGGGGGCGACTCCGGCCGAGCGGTCCGCCGCCCTGGGGAGGCTGGCCGCGCTGCTCGCCGAGCGGTCCGCCGAGCTGGCCCGTACCGAAACCAGCCAGACCGGGAAGCCGATCAAGCTGTCGTCCGAGTTCGACGTGCCCGGCACCGTGGACAACGTCGCGTTCTTCTCCGGCGCCGCGCGCAACCTGGAGGGCAAGGCCGCGGGCGAGTACTCCTCCGACCACACCTCCCTGGTCCGGCGCGAGTCGATCGGTGTTGTCGGCTCCGTGTCGCCCTGGAACTACCCACTGCAGATGGCGGCCTGGAAGATCCTGCCGGCCATCGCTGCCGGCAACACCATCGTCCTCAAGCCGGCCGAGATCACGCCGCTGACGTCGCTGCTGTTCGCCGACGCCTGCGCCGATGCCGGTATCCCTGCCGGTGTCGTCAACGTGGTCACCGGCCCGGGGTCGGTCGTCGGTGAAGCACTTATCGGCCACCCCGACGTCGACATGGTGTCCTTCACCGGGTCGACCGACGTGGGGAAGCGGGTGATGCGGCTCGCGGCCGACAGTGTGAAGCGCGTGCACCTCGAGCTCGGAGGGAAGGCACCGTTTCTCGTCTTCGACGACGCCGACCTGGAGGCCACCGTGCACGGTGCGGTCGCCGGAGCGCTGATCAACACCGGCCAGGACTGCACCGCCGCCACTCGCGCCTACGTGCAGCGCCCGCTCTACGACGCTTTCGTCGCCGGCGTCGCCGACCTGATGAGCCAGGTCCGGCTGGGCGACCCGATGGACCTGTCGACCGACCAGGGGCCGCTGGTGAGCCGCCGGCAGCAGGAGCGGGTGGCCGGCTTCGTCGAGCGCGCCCGCGCCGAGGGGGGAAAGGTCGTCGTCGGGGGCGAGATGCCTGGGGGGTCGCTGGCCCGGGGCGCCTACTACCAGCCCACGCTGATCGTCAACGCCGACCAGCAGTCCGAAGTGGTGCAGCAGGAGATCTTCGGCCCAGTCCTCGTCGTGCTGCCCTTCGACTCCGACGACGAAGGCCTCACCCTCGCCAATGACTCGCCGTACGGCCTGGCCGCCTCAGCCTGGACGACCAGTGTGTTCCGCGGCCTGCGTGCCACCCGCGAGATCCGGGCAGGCTGCGTGTGGGTCAACGACCACATCCCGATCATCAGCGAGATGCCGCATGGCGGCTACGGTGCCTCCGGCTTCGGCAAGGACATGTCCACCTACTCCTTCGACGACTACACGCAGGTCAAGCACGTCATGTTCGACACCACAGGAGTGGCCCGCAAGGACTGGCACCGCACCGTCTTCGGTGACCGCAACGCACCATCGACCTCAACTCACCCAACCTCCGAGGGAGTCCCTCCGTCATGACCGATCTTCGCAACGACCCACGCTTCCGTGCGCTCGTCCGCTCACAGCTGTCCCGCCGCACTCTGCTGCGCGGCGTCGGTGGCGTCGGCGCCGCTGCCGCCCTGGCCGCCTGTGGAACGGGCAGCAACGACGACGCGAAAACGACGACGAAGCCCAAGGCGACCGTCGCCGACAAGTCCGACACCGACAAGGTCGTCAACTGGGCCAACTGGACCCTCTACCTGGACTACGACGAGAAGTCAAAGAAGTACCCGACGCTGGAGGACTTCCAGAAGCAGACCGGGATCAAGGCCACCTACGCCGAGGACATCGACGACAACGACTCCTACTACGGCAAGGTCCAGGGCCAGCTCAAGGTCGGCCAGGACATCGGCAAGGACGTCATCACGCTGACCGACTGGATGGCCGGCCGAATTATTCGCAACGGCTATGCGCAGACGCTGGACAAGGCGAACATCCCGAACGCCAAGAATCTGATCGCGAAGTTCACCGACGTCGACTTCGACCCCGGACGCACGCATAGCCTCACCTGGCAGGGTGGCTACGCGGGCCTCGCGTATAACAAGTCCAAGGTCCCTGGCGGCCTCAAGACCGTGTCGGACCTCTGGAAACCGGAGCTCAAGGGTCGCGTCGAGGTCCTCAGCGAGATGCGCGACACCATCGGCCTCATCATGCTCGAGCAGGGCAAGGACATCTCGGGAGACTTCGCGAAGGACGACTTCATGAACGCCATCGACGCACTGCAGAAGCAGATCGACTCGGGCCAGATCCGGCAGGTGAAGGGCAACTCCTACAAGGAAGACCTCATCAGCGGGGACGCGCTCGCTGTGATCGGCTGGTCCGGGGACATCTTCCAGATCAACGCCGAGAACGGTGACAAGTGGGAGTTCGTGCTGCCCGAGTCCGGCGGCACGCTGTGGGCCGACAACATGATGGTGCCGGTCGGTTCGCCGCACAAGAAGAACGCCGAGGAGCTGATGAACTACTACTACGACCCGCAGGTCGCGGCCACGGTCGCGGCGTACGTCAACTACATCTGCCCGGTCGAGGGGGCGCAGGCGGAGATGGAGAAGATCGACCCCGACCTGGCGAAGAGTCCCTACATCTTCCCGACGGCCAGCGACCTGGAGAAGGTGCATGTCTTCCGTGCCCTCAAGCCCGATGAGGAGACGACCTACTCCGAGGCATTTGCGAAGGTGACCGGCGCCTGATGTCGGAGCAGCTGCCGCGGGCGGGTGGTGGTGATCTCAGCCTCGACCAGGTGACCAAGCGGTTCGGCACCTTCACCGCGGTCGACGACCTGTCACTGGCGATCCCGGCGGGCTCGTTCTTCGCCCTGCTGGGACCTTCCGGCTGCGGCAAGACCACGACGTTGCGGATGGTGGCGGGACTCGAGGAGCCGAGCGAAGGCACCATCTCCATCGGGGGGGACGACGTCACACTCGCCCGTCCGTACAAGCGCCCTGTCAACACCGTGTTCCAGAACTATGCACTCTTCCCGCATCTGGACGTCTTCGAGAACGTGGCCTTCGGCCTGCGGCGGCGGCGGGCGAAGGAGGTGCGGCAGACGGTCGCCGAGGCCCTCGACCTCGTGCAGCTCGGCCACTTGGCCGAACGCAAGCCCCACCAGCTGTCCGGGGGCCAGCAGCAGCGGATCGCGCTGGCCCGCGCCATCGTCAACCGGCCCGCCGTACTGCTGCTCGACGAGCCGCTAGGTGCGCTCGACCTCAAGCTGCGCCGCCAGATGCAGCTCGAGCTCAAACGAATCCAGAACGACGTGGGCATCACGTTCATCCATGTCACCCACGACCAGGAGGAGGCCATGACCATGGCCGACACCATCGCCGTGATGAACAACGGCAGGGTCGAGCAGCAGGGCGCGCCGGCACAGCTGTACGAGACCCCGAGGACCGCTTTCGTCGCCAACTTCCTCGGCCAGTCCAACATGCTCAAGGCTGAGTTGACGGGAAGGACGGGGGACGACCTGCTTCTGGACGTGCACGGCGCTCGACTGGCACTGCCGCGCAGCCGAGCCGCCGCCGAGGGCGCTCAGCTGCTGATCGGCGTACGACCGGAGAAGATCCGCATCTCGGCCGTGGGTGCTGCCGCCACCGGCAACCGGCTCGAGGGTGGGATCGTCACCGACGCCAGCTTTACCGGGGTCAGCACGCAGTACCTCGTGCGGATGCCCTGGGACCAGGAGATGATGGTGTTCGCCCAGAACGTCGACAGCGAGGGCATCCGGTCGCCCGGCGACCGGGTGACCTTGAGCTGGGAGCCCGCGCACAGCTTCGCCCTCGACGGGGGGGAAAACGTGTCTGCGGGAGTCGAGACGTTGGACACGCCCGACCCCGATCCCGTCACCGTCCCCTGATGGCGATCGCCCAGGCCCTCGGTGAGGCCGAGCGCCCGACTGGTCACCGAGGAGATCGTGGCCAGGGCGGCCGTCGAAAGCGCAGCCTTCCCTACCTGCTGCTGCTGCCCGGCCTGCTCTGGCTGTTGCTCTTCTTCGCCGCGCCGCTGGTCACCCTTGCCTCACAGTCGCTGCAGACCCGGGTCCCTGGAGCCGAGATCGGCGTCTACACGCAGACGTTTCGGTTCGCCAACTACCCCGAGGCGCTGCAGGAGTATGCGACGCAGTTCACGCGGTCCTTCGGCTACGCGTTCCTCGCTACCGCGCTCGCGCTGCTCATCGGCTACCCGTTGGCCTACGCCATCGCCTTCAAGGCGGGTCGGTGGAAGAACCTCCTGCTGGTGCTCGTGATAGCGCCTTTCTTCACCAGCTTCATCCTTCGTACGGTCGCATGGCGGCAGATCCTGGCTGACGAGAGCTTCGTCGTGCGCACCTTGAAGACGCTGCACGTCCTCGACCCACATCACAGCCTGACGGCGACATCAGTGTCGGTGATCGCCGGCATCACCTACAACTTCCTGCCGTTCATGACGCTGCCGCTCTATGCGAGCCTCGAGCGCATCGACCCGCGGCTCATCGAAGCGGCCGGTGACCTCTACGCCAACGGGCTGACAGCCTTCCGAAAGGTGACCTTCCCCTTGTCGATGCCCGGTGTCGTGGCCGGGACGCTGCTGACCTTCATCCCCGCCGCCGGCGACTACGTGAACGCCGCGCTGCTGGGCAACAACCGCAGCCAGATGATCGGCAACGTCATCGACAGCCGCTTCTTCCGTGTCGTCGACTACCCGACTGCCGCGGCCCTGTCGTTCATGCTGATGACCGCGATCCTCATCCTCGTGGCGGCGTACATCCGTCGCTCCGGTACCGAGGATCTGGTATGACCGCCACCCTCTCGCGGGACTCCGGCG
>JBDUAP010000402.1:0-2737 GCA_040004585.1 Sporichthyaceae bacterium | reverse complement strand
GGCTGTCCTCACCCCAGCTGCGCTTCTCTACGCCGGCCGAGAGGGCGGGCCGATCGGGGACCCTGTGGCTGGGTGGTTGACCGGTGTGCTCGCGTTGGTGGTGCTCTTCGGGGTGGCACCGCACATCTTGCGGATGGCCTATCAGGCGGCGCGGCGGGGGATTCTCAACCAGCATGTGCTGCTGGAGGTGGGTGCGTTCGCCGGTATCGCCGGGGGAGTGATCGGCCTGGCCGGCGTGTTCCCGGACTACCCGACTGCGTCGTTCTTCGCGGTCACCGTGTTGGTGGCGAACTATCACATCTTCTCCGAGTGGCTTTCGCTGCTGGTCAAGACCCGTTCCAGCCAGTCGGTGAAGAAACTGCTGGACCTGCAGCCCGACACCGCGCGCGTCGTGCGCGACGGTGCCGAGCGTGACGTCGCTATCGCGCAGGTCGTGGCGGGGGACCTGGTGCGGGTCCGTCCGGGCGAGCGGATCCCGGTCGACGGGGAGGTCCGCGAGGGCTTCTCGGTGGTGGATGTCTCACTGGTGACCGGGGAGCCGGTGCCGGCCGAGGTCGGCCCCGGTGGCGAGGTGGTAGGCGGGTCGATCAATGGCGCTGGCAGCCTGCTGGTCACCGCGACCCGGGTCGGCACGGAGAGCTTCCTGGCCCAGGTGGTGCGCCACGTGGAGGATGCCCGGGCACTCAAGCCGGGCATCCTGCATCTCGTGGACCGTGTCCTGCGGGTCTACACCCCCACCGTTCTGGTCGTCTCGGCCCTGGCGCTGGTCGGCTGGTTGGCCGGCAGTTGGGCGCTGACCGGGGAGCCGGACGTACGCCGTGGGGTGTTCGCCGCGCTCGGTGTGCTGGTCATGGGATACCCGTGCGCGGTCGGGATCGCCGCACCACTCGCGATCGTCCGGGCCGCTGGGGAAGCCGCCGACCGGGGCATCATCATGCGCACCGGGGAGGCGTTCCAGACCTTCGGCCAGGTCAGGACCGTCCTGCTCGACAAGACAGGAACCCTCACCGAAGGGCGTCCTGACGTCAGGGCGATTGAGGCCCTCGACGACGAGGGGGACCTGCTGCGGTTCGCGGCCGCGGCGGAGTCGTCCTCCGAGCACCCTCTGGCCCGTGCCGTCGTCGCTTTCGCAGAGAACCGCGGACTGACCCTCCCGACGGCCCAGGAGTTCACCTCGGTCACCGGGCTCGGCATCACCGCAAGGATCGAAGGCCGCGACATCCTGGTTGGGAGGCCTCAGCTCCTCACCGACCGCGGCGTCGACCTCGCACCGCTCACCGAGTCCATCGGCCGGCTGGAACAGGACGGGCACACCGTGATCGCCGTCGCGGCCGACCTGGCCCCGGTCGGGGTGATCGCGCTCGGCGACCAGCTGCGCACGGACGCCGTGGAGGCCCTCGCGCAGCTGAAGGCCGACGGGCTCACCCCGGTCCTGGTCACCGGCGACAACCCCCGAGCTGCCGCGATCATCGCGGCCCACTTGGGAATCGACGACATCCGGGCCGGGGTGCTCCCCGAGGACAAGGCCGCGATCGTGCGGGAGTTCCAGACCGGCGGCGCCCGCGTGGCCATGGTCGGTGACGGCATCAACGACGCCCCCGCCCTGATGCAGGCCGACGTGGGAGTGGCAATGGGTGGTGGCACCGACATCGCCGTCGAGGCCGCCGACATCATCATCGTCCGCGACGACCTCGCAGCCGTCCTGGCCGCCCGGGACCTGTCGCGCTCGGCCTACCGGCGCACCCGCCACAACGTCGCCCTGGCGTTCGCGTTCAACGGCATCGGCATCCCCCTCGCGACCACGGGCCTGGTCCATCCGGTCTGGGCGATGATCGCGATGGCCGCCTCGGTCACCACCATCTTCGCCAACTCGATCGGCGCACGACCCTTCCTGCTGTTCGACGCGATCGGCAGCGTCGCTCGCCGCACCAATGACGCCACCCCCGAGCACAAATCTTCCTGACGTCTCTTCCTCTGCAAGGAGTCCCATGTCCTCCTCCTTCCACCACCTCGACCACGCCGACATCCGCGCCGCGCTCGATGTGCCGGGTCTTGTGCTGCTGGACTTCTCGCAGGCCTCGTGCGCGCCGTGCCGAGCACTGGAGCCCCGGCTGGAGCAGATCGCGCACCGCCGGTCCGGGGACTTCCTCGGCTACCGCATCGACGTCGAGGCGAACCCCGATGCGGCCGGCGACTTCGACGTGCAATCCATCCCCACGTTGATCCTGCTTCGAGACGGCCGCGAGGTAACCCGCCTCGACGGCCTGATCCGGGGCCACGACGTGGAGGAGGCGCTAGATACTCACCGGCCACCCACATCCGCCCGGTCCCCGCAGTGAGGCAGCCCCGCCCTCGGGCAGAATCCGCGTCGCCGCGCCAGCCGAACTCGCGCGGTGCCGAACCGCCACGCCCCTCCGGCCGAGCAGCCTGGGCGCGCCTGCTCGCCCTGGTCGCGATCCTCGCCGCCGCGGCAGTGACCGCGACCGTCGTGGGCCTGCCGGACGCGCAGCAGACATCCCAGGTTCTAGGGGTGTCAAGCAGCGGTGTTGAGGATGTGGGTCCAGGCGGTGTTCTCGTCGTAGTTGGTGTGGGTCTTGAGGCAGCCGTGGAGGATGCCGACGAGGCGGTTGGCGAGCTGTCGTAGGGCGGCTTGGTGGCCGATGTTGCGGGCTCGGAGCTGTTGGTAGTAGGCGGTTGCGCCGGGTGATCCCCGCATGGAGCAGAACGCCCATTGTTG
>JBDUAP010000401.1:0-2745 GCA_040004585.1 Sporichthyaceae bacterium | reverse complement strand
TCCGTTGTCCGGTCGCTCCATCGCGCTGGCCAGCGCCTGGAGCCTGGCGTTCTGGATCGTGTTCGGTCTGCACGTGTGGTTGCTCGCGATCGGGCTCGGCGCCGATCCGCTCGAGACCTTGCCGGTCGCGATCGGCGGCTTCGCCCTCGCCTTCTCCATCGGACCGCTGCTGGTCGTCCTGCCCGCGGGTGCCGGCGTCCGTGAGGCCGTCCTCGTGGTGCTGCTCGCCAGCGTGTTCGGCACGGCCGACGCAACAGCGGTGGCGCTGACCTCGCGAGGGCTCTTGATCCTCGCTGACGGCGCGCTGGCCCTGCTTGGTGCGGCGCTGCCCAGCTCGGTTCGGCTGGTCCGACGCCGCTGAGCAGGCGAGTGGTCGTCAGGCCCCGGACGGTTTGCGGGCGCGCGCGACCAGACCTGGCCCCCGGCCCGGGAACGCCCGCTGCACCACGCGGAACGGCAGGGTTCCGAGCTGAGTCACCGTGCCGGCGCCTCGTCCCGAGGGCTGCAAGAGACGGCCGCTGCCGTGGGTGCGCGTGTTCATGTCCGCGTCGCGCAGCCGCGCGTTCCGTCGCCTGCCGACCGCGTTCCGCCCGGCCTCCAGCGCGTAGCCCAACGGCATCCCGAAATGGGTCACCTGCGGTTCGGACAGGCCGACCTCGGTGAGCAGGTGAGCCAGCGCGTCCGGCTCGTAACGCCGGAAGTGCCCGGCCATCTCGTCAGCGGGACCGAAACGGTGCTGGTGGGCAGGTGTCGAGAGCAGCAACCAACCACCGGGCCGGATCCGATCGGCCCACGACTGCAGGGCCCCACGGTCGTCCTCGATGTGTTCGATCACCTCGAACGCGCAGACGAGGTCGAACTGCTCGTCCGGTGCGAGCACGGACAGGTCGCCGGTCCGGATCTCACCCGACGCGGCATCCCCCAGGGCCTCAAGCCTGGTGCTGGCTACCCGCGCAGACACCTCGTCCATGTCTACCCCGACGTAGCGGTAGCGGGTGGCGAGCCGGGCACCGAACCCGCCCTGACCGCAGCCGACTTCGAGTACGTCGCGCGCTTCCGGTGGCAACAGCTTGGACACGACGGCCCAGCGGAGCCACGCGTTCGGACTCAGCGGTGGTAGCTCGGTCACGGACGAACCTCCGGGATAGGGGTTGAGAGCAGCGCAGCGAGCGGTGCTGTCACCGCAGTCGGGGTGAACTCCGTGCGGGCGAGCTCGGCGGCGGCCGTGCGAGCCCTTCTCAGCTCCGCACGGTCACGCTCGAGACCGCGCAGCGCCATCGCGAGCGCGGCGCCGTCACCGGGAGGGACGTAGCGAGCGGCCGTGCCGAGGATCCGTCGCTGCGGCGGTGTGTCGGACGTGACGATGGCGGCGCCTGCCGCCGCTCCCTGGAAGACCTTGTTGGGCACCACGCGCCTGGCCTTCGCGCCCGTGCCGAAGATGCCCAGGCAGACGTCATGCTCGGCGACCAGCCCGGGCAGCTCGGCGGAAGGCACCCAGTCACGCCAGACCACGCTCGCACTCTTCCCGGCCAGCCGCCGGGTCTCGGCGAGCTCCTGACCCGAACCGATCATCGTCACCTGGATGCGGGCCCCAGGGTCCCGGGCCAGCTCTGCCAACGCCGCCCCGATCACCGGGGCTCCCTGCAGGGGGGTGAACAGCCCGAAGAAGACAACCTGCAAGGGCGGTGCCTCCGGCTCGGCGCCGTTGCCCTCGGCCTGCCGCGGCCGCGCGAACCAGGTCAGCGGTGCTCCGACTGCGACCACGAGGGCCTTCGCGCGCGCACCCGGAGGCAACGCTCTCCGGTGTTCCTCCGTGTCGACCACGACGACGTCCGCAGCAGCAAGGGCACCCGCATCGAGCCGGCGGAGCAGCCACTGCCGTGGGCCGCCCGTGACGCCCCGGTCGCTTGCGGTGTCGCTGGCGCCGATCAGGTGGTCGAGCACGATCGGTGTCCTCGCAAAGAGGCGGCGGGCGAGGCGGACGTCGAAGTGTCCGAGGTAGCCGACCACGACGACGTCGGGTCGGGTCGTGCGGCGCGCTCCTCGGACGAGCAGATACCAGCAGCGCATCAGCCGCATGCCGAGCCGGGGCAGCAGCCAGGGCCTGCGCAGGAGGGCGACGCGGGCGGCGGTCGACAGGCCGAGCGGCACATTGCACTCGGAGACAACCATCCCGTGCTCGCGGAGGCCCTCGATGAGCACACCCACGCGTGGATGCGCTGCGGAGTCGTAGGTTCCGAAGAAGAGGACATGCATCGCGGCGCCAACCCTAACGTCGGGCTGCGCGTCTACCGATAGGGCGGGGGGCGGTCCAAATCGGGCCCTGACCGTTTCCAGGGGTCTACCGTAGAAGGACCGCCTCGCCCAACCCCCTCGACCGGGAGGCTCACCCATGCAGCTGTTGGTCCGTGCCGTGCTTTCGGCGACATTGCTCACCATCGGCCTGAGTGGTGCTTCCCTCGCCGTCACCACCGTCCCGGCGGCCGCGGCGACGTGCCCCTCCTCTGGCGGCGTCAGCGTCCCAGAGGCCGCCGCGTCCGGTGATGTGGTCTTCCGCGGGCACGGTTGGGGTCATGGGCTGGGCATGAGCCAGTACGGCGCGGAGGGCGCGGCCAAGCTCGGTTGTTCCTACAGCCAGATCCTTGCCGCGTACTACACGGGCAGCGTGCTCCGCACGGAGACGATGCCATCGGCCGTCTACCTGCGCATGCTCAACAACGGTGGCCGCGCGGACGTGACGGCGGA
>JBDUAP010000400.1:0-2748 GCA_040004585.1 Sporichthyaceae bacterium | reverse complement strand
CGGCCACCAGCGAGATGCGCCCGTCAGCCGTCGCCGCATGCAGAGCCTCGGCGGTGACGGCCGCGCCGTCGTCGACGACGAGGGACGCCGCCAGGTGCTGGCCGGCCGGCAGGGTCTCCCGCAGCTCCGCCAGCCGCGTGGTCGGGCACACGAACGGGCCGACGAGCCCGGCGTACGGCGCACTCCTGTGCCGGGCGTGGTCGGCCAGCGCCGCCGGCATCGCGGCGCTGCCGGGCGGGAAGAGGGCCGCGTCGTCGACGAGGCCGGCGAACAGGCGGCGTAGAGCGACGGGCACCTTGGCACATTACCGAGGTCCGGTCTGGCGGGCGCGGTTGACACCGCGAGCGGAGCGGGAGAGCGTTCGGCCATGCCGTTCTACCGCCAGCTCGGCGAGGTTCCGCGCAAGCGCCACACCCAGTTCCGCCAGCCCGACGGCAGTCTCTACGCCGAGGAGCTGATGGGGGTCGAGGGGTTCTCCTCCGACGCCTCGCTGCTCTATCACCGCAACCTGCCGACCGCGATCGTCTCCAGCGAGGTCTTCGCCGCGCCCAGCTGGTCGCGCCAGCCCAATCACCCGCTCAAGCCGCGGCACTTCAAGACCCACAAGCTCGACGCGGCCGGTGATCCGGTGCTCGGGCGCCAGCACCTGCTCGCCAACGCTGACGTCCGGATGTCCTATGTCGTGGCCGACCGGCCGTCACCGCTCTACCGCAACGCGATCGGTGACGAGTGCGTGTACGTCGAGAGCGGTACCGCGGTCGTGGAGACTGTCTTCGGCGCGCTGCCAGTCGGAACGGGCGACTATGTCGTGATCCCCACCTCGACGACGCATCGGTGGGTGCCCGACGGCGAGCTTCGGCTGCTGGCGGTCGAGGCCTCCGGACACATCGGACCGCCGCGGCGCTACTTGTCGAAGAAGGGCCAGTTCCTCGAGCACTCGCCGTACTGCGAGCGCGACCTGCGCGGGCCGGCTGAGCCGTTCACCGCGGAGGGCGACGACGTCGAGGTTCTGGTGCAGCACCGGGGCCATGGATCCGCAACCGCGTGGACGCGCTACCAATACGCCCATCACCCGTTCGACGTCGTCGGATGGGACGGCTGCCTCTATCCGTACGTGTTCTCGATCAACGACTTCGAGCCGATCACCGGGCGTCTGCACCAGCCTCCGCCGGTGCACCAGACGTTCGAAGGCCCTAACTTCGTGATCTGCTCGTTCGTGCCGCGGTTGTTCGACTACCACCCCGACGGCATCCCCGCGCCGTACAACCATGCCAACGTCGACTCCGACGAGGTGATCTTCTACACCGGCGGCGACTTCATGTCCCGCAAGGGTGCCGGCATCGAGCAGGGGTCCATCTCGCTGCACCCGTCCGGCTTCACGCACGGACCGCAACCAGGCTCGGTGGAGGCGTCCATCGGCAAGAGGGCCACCGACGAACTGGCCGTCATGGTCGACACGTTCCGGCCGCTGGAGCTGCTCGAGCCGGCACTGGCCTGTGAGGACGCGTCCTACGCCTGGACCTGGTCCGGTCGCAGTGTCAGTGCTGACGGCGGCGACGGGGATGGCAGCGACTCGACCACCGGCTGACCGTTGGGGAGGTCAGAGGCGGTTGCCCCTGCCGCGGCGCACGGCCGGCACCACGAAGGCCACGACCAAGACGATGAGCAGGATCAGCAGAATGAGCTTCACGGGGGTCTCCTCGGGAGCGAACGGTGCCCAGCAGGTTCCCCGAGGTTGAGGCCTTCAATCCCGATCGGAGGGGGTGCAGGTCAGCGGGGGTCGATGCAGGCGGCGGGGAGCTCGAACCAGCGCAGGTGCTCGAAGTCAGCAGAGATGACGCCGGACAGGTCGTCGTCTGGCGGGCACTCGTCGGCGGCGGCCACGATGTGCCGCGCCTCCTCCAGGTAGCCGGGCAGCGCCGACTCCGGCACCGGCTCGTCGTGCCGCGGGTAGGTCATCTCGCCCGTCACGGGGTCGTAGCCCACCTGGCTGAGCCGCAACGGCGGCTCGACCGGCCCGGCCCGGTGCCGCCACAGCCCGGTGGCCGGTTCGAAGCGGTAGTCGGCAAGCAGCGCAGCCCCGTGGTCCGCGACCAGGTGGACCGCGTCGATGACGTAGTCGGCGACCGCGTCGGACACGAAGTAGTTGAAGTTGACCCGCACCCAGCCCGGCTTGATGCCCTCGCAACCGTGGGCGATCTCCCGCTCGAACTCGTGCGAGCGCTCGATGTCGATGCCAAGCAGGCGATGTCCGTAGGGCCCGGCGCACGAGCAGCCCCCGCGCGACTGGATGCCGAACAAGTCGTTGAGCAGGGCCACCACGAGGTTGTGGTGCAGGTAGCGGCCGGGTGAGCCGTCGGGCTTGGGGCGCCGCACGACGAACGACACGATCGACAGGCGCTCGGCCTCGAGGTTGCCGAGGATCTCGAGGTTCGGGTTCACCCGCCACGAGTCGACGGCCCGGCGCAGCAGCGCCTCCTCGCGGGACCTGATCTCGCCGGCCCCGACGGCCTGCTTGAGCTGGAACACCAGCCCGGCGCGGATGGACTCGACGATCGCCGGCGTCCCGCCCTCCTCTCGGTGCGCCGGGTCCTCGACGTAGCGGTGCTCGAGCGGGTTGACGTAGGTGACCGTTCCGCCACCGGGCACAACAGGTACGCGGTTGGTCAGCAGCTCCCGTCGTGCGGCGAGAACGCCAGGCGTCCCGGGGCCGCCGATGAACTTGTGCGGTGACAGGAAGACCGCGTC
>JBDUAP010000399.1:0-2752 GCA_040004585.1 Sporichthyaceae bacterium | reverse complement strand
ACCGTCAGCCGCGGCGAGTGGTCGGTCAGCACGACGTAGTCGTGGCCGATGTCGCGCGCGGCCTGCGCCATCTCCTCGATCGGGCTGCCGCCGTCGGACCAGTCCGAGTGGGTGTGGCAGTCGCCGCGCAGCGCCGCCCGAATGGCCGCACCGCCCTCGGTGACCGGCTCGAACGCCGTGCCCTCGAGCCGCTCGAGATATGCGGGTACGCCGCCGGCGTACGCCTCCTGCACCACCCGGGCCGTCTTGTCGCCGACCCCCTTGAGCTCGGTGAGCGAGCCAGCACTGACCCGGGCGGCAAGCTCGTCGGGCGGCAGGGCGTCGATGGCGCCCGCGGCGGTCCGGAAGGCCTTCACCCGGTACGTCGGCTCGTGCGCCCGCTCGAGCAGGAACGCGATGCGACGCAACGCCTCGACGGGGTCCACCCGCAGCACGGTAGCCACCGCCGGGGCCGGCCGAGAAGCTGGTCAGGAATCCGGCGGTTTGTCGCTCTGTCACAACTAGGCTGCCAGCCATGCCTCGGCACTCCCCGGCCACCGTGCGCCGCCTCGAGCGCAGCATGGGCACCCTCGCCGACGCCGCGATCGCCCGGATGGACGAGGCCCTGCCGTGGTACCGCGCGATGCCGGCCGAGAACCGGTCCTGGGTGAATCTGGTCGCGCAGGCGGGAGTCGCCGCGTTCGTGGAGTGGTTCCGTCGACCCGACGCCGCCCAGGCCATCAGCGCTGACGTGTTCGGCACGGCACCCCGCGAGCTGACCCGGTCGGTGACCTTGCAGCAGACGGTCGAGCTGGTGCGCGTCGTCATCGCCGTGGTCGAGGAGCAGATCGGTGCCATCGTGGCACCCGGCGACGAGGCGGCGGTGCGCGAGGCGGTGCTGCGCTACTCCCGCGAGATCGCGTTCGCCGCAGCCGAGGTCTATGCCCAGGCCGCCGAGGCGAGAGGCGCCTGGGACGCCCGGCTGGAAGCACTCGTGGTCGACGCCCTGCTGCGCGGCGAGGCCGACGACTCGCTGCGCACCCGCGCAGCAGCGCTCGGGTGGGGGGCGTCCGAGTCGGTGGTCGTCGTGGTCGGCCAGACGCCTGACGCAGCGCCGGAGGTGGTCGTGGACGAGATCCGGTGGGTGGCCCGGGCCAGCCACCTCGACGTGCTGACCGGCGTCCAAGGTGACCGACTGGTCGCCATCCTCGGCGGCGGCAGCGACCCGGTCCGCGCGACCCAGCACCTGGTCGCGCAGTTCGGGCCCGGTCCAGTGGTCGTGGGTCCCGCAGTTGCCGGCCTGCTGGCCGCCGGGCACAGTGCGGCGGCCGCGGTGGCCGGCTCGAGAGCCGCACCGGCCTGGCCGCAGGCGCCGCGCCCGGTGCTCGCCAACGACCTTCTACCGGAGCGGGTTTTGTCAGGTGACCCGCTCGCGCGGCAGACCCTGGTCGACGAGGTGTACCGGCCGCTGCAGACCTCGGGCTCGGCATTGATCGAGACGCTCGCCGCCTACCTCGAACAGACGGCCTCGCTGGAGGCGGCCGCTCGGGTCCTGTTCGTTCATCCCAACACCGTTCGCTACCGTCTCCGCCGGGTAGCTGAGATCGTCGGTTACGTGCCGGGTGATCCGCGGGATGCGTTCACGCTGCGGCTCGCCCTGGCACTAGGACGGCTCGCCGACGTACACGCGCTATTGTAGGAATCCTCCAAGGCGACCGGCCCAGTTTCGTCTGGCGCCGCACCCGCGCCGGGGTCCCGGTCCGGAAGGGTAGGACTGTGCTCGTCATCGTCGCCCCCGGACAGGGGGCACAGTCGTCCGGTTTCCTCGCGCCCTGGCTCGAGCTGCCTAACTTCGAGGACCGGCTGCGCTGGTTGTCCGCATGCGCCGGGCTGGACCTGGTGCGCTACGGAACCACCGCCGACGCCGAGGAGATCAGGGACACCGCCGTCGCCCAGCCGCTGCTCGTCGCCGCTGGCCTGGTCTCCGCGCTGGAGATCTTCCCGCACCCGGCCGACGCGTTCCACGTCCTCGGGGCGACTGCCGGCCACAGCGTCGGCGAGATCACCGCCGCGGCCGGAGCCCGAGTCATCACCGCCGAGCAGGCGATGGTACTGGTGCGCGAACGAGGCCGCGCGATGGCCGCCGCGGCCGCGACCGAGCCCACCGGCATGACCGCGGTGATCGGCGGCGATCCCGACCAGGTGCAGGCCGCGATCGAGCGCCACGGGCTGACCGTCGCCAACAACAACGGCGCCGGGCAGGTCGTCGCCGCCGGCACGCTGGACCTGCTCACGGCGTTCCAGGCCGACCCGCCCCCGAAGGCCCGCCTCATCCCGCTGTCGGTCGCCGGCGCGTTCCACACCAAGCACATGGCGCCGGCCGTGAAGACACTCGCGAGCTACGCGCGTGCGGTCAGCGTGCACGACCCCCGCACCGCGCTGATCTCCAACCGTGACGGTGCCGTCGTCAACACGGGACCCGCAGTCCTCGAGCGGATCGTCACGCAGGTCAGCAACCCGGTGCGCTGGGACCTCTGCATGAAGACGATGGCCGAGCTCGGCGTGACCGGGGTGATCGAGGTGCCACCCGCGGGGACTCTGACCGGCCTGATCAAGCGCGCACTGCCGGGCGTCGAGACGGTGGCCCTGAAGACGCCGGACGACCTCGAGGCCGCCCGCGACCTGGTCGCGCGACACGGCAGCGAGTCGCCCTTGGACGACTCACCGACCTGGCGGATGCTGGTAGCCCCCGCGAAGGGCACCTTCCGGATCT
>JBDUAP010000398.1:0-2756 GCA_040004585.1 Sporichthyaceae bacterium | reverse complement strand
CCGGACCGCGTTGGCCACCGTCCGGGCCGAGCTCGCCTCCGCCCGGCAGGCTGAGCACCAGGCGCAGGTCGAGCTGCGCGCCGCCGAGCTGGCCGAGGCCAGCGCCGACCGGGCTTTGGGCTCCGTCGAGGGGCGGATCGCCGGCCACCGGACCGATCTGGGCCGCCTCGCGAATGCGGCCTACAAAGGCAACGGCCAGCTCGGTTCCTGGTCACTGATCCTTGCGTCACAGACGCCCGAGCAGCTCGTCGACCGGCTCGCCTACGTGCAGAGCGTGTCCAACGCCGGCAACTCGATGATCTCCGGCCTGCAGGAGGATCGGGCCGACCTCAGCACGTTCCGTGCGCGACTCGCCGCCGCTCGGATGCTGCAGGACCGCGAGCGCGCAGCAGCAGCCGCCGCGGTGCAACGGATCTCGGCGAAGGAGCAGCAGGCAACCCTCGCCGAGGCACAGATGCGGGCCACCGTGCTGCTGCACCGCGCTGCCCTTGATGCGGCGCTGCTGGCCAAGGCCGATGACGAAGCGCGCTACCAGGTCCTCGCCACCCAGTCCGGGCAGCTCGGAGCGCGCATCCGCTCGATGGCGGCGAGGCTGGCTCTCCTGCCGCGGCCGCCGAAGGGATCGGGCACATTCGTCCGCCCCGGCACGGGCGCGCTCACCTCCCCCTACGGACCACGACTGCATCCGATCCTCAGGTACGTGAAGATGCACACCGGCATCGATTTCGGCAGTGGTGACGGCATCGTCTATGCCGCCGACAACGGCGTCGTGCTGATGACCGAGCGCAACACGGCGTACGGAAACATGACCGTCATCGACCATGGCACGGTGGGCGGGCAGCGCATGACGACCTTGTACGCACACCAGGCCGCTTTCGCCGTGCGGCCGGGCGACCGGGTGCGCAAGGGCCAGCCGATCGGCGTGGTCGGATCAACCGGCTTCGCAACGGGTCCCCACATCCACTTCGAGGTGCGCATCGACGGGGTCCCGCTGGACCCCGCGCCCTTCCTGGAGCGTGCTCCCACGCCGGGATCAGCCCCGCGCTGAGCCCGCCGAGCGTGACCAAGGGGTCCGCCGCTCGTTTGCCAGTCAGCCGGACAGGCAAAAGGAGAGATCATGCGTGCGTCCCGAGCCCTCGCGGGCACTGCTGCGGTGCTCGTTGCCGCCGTGGTGGCCGGTTCGACCGCTACGGCGTCCGCCAGCGCGCTGCCCATCCCCGTGCCCACGCTCGACGCGCCGTTGCCCCTGCCGCTGCCAACGACGACCACGCCTGGACTCCCGCTGCCGACCGCGACCGTGCCGGCGCCCACGCTGCCGCCGACACCCGGTGGTGTGCCCGCTGCCGACCACGCCGGGGTCGGGTCCGCAGCCGCCCCCCGATGGGTCTGGCGGCTCCTCCGGCAAGCCGTCGAAGAGCCGCGGCGGCAAGAACTTCATCTCCACCAAGCCGATGATCGCCGGTCGCCCCGAGGCTGCTGACCTGCTCGACGACGAGTCCAGCCCGGCGCTGTACCGCGCGAGCAAGGCGTTCCTTGCCGCCGACCAAGGCATCGCGAAGATCGTCGGCTACCAGGAGGCGCTGCTCCGCGCCGTGGAGAACGCGCAGCGCGTCATCGACGACTACCAGGTGCTCGCCAAGGAGGCCGCCACCTCCCGGGGTCAGGCCGCCGACCTGCACAACCGCGAGACCGCCGCCTCACGCCAGATCGCCGGCTTCGCACGCAGCGCCTACCGCAGCGGTGGCCTCGGCGTCACCGACAGCGACGCGGCCACCAGCTGGCAGGCCGTGGCGACACGGCTGGCCGACTCCGCTGCGCGCGCCGAGCTGCGCGCCGGTGGCGTCAGCGGGAAGATTGCGAACCTGGGCCGGGCCTACGAGGGCTACGCCCTCGACTACTACCGGGCCCTGCAGGCGCTCACCGACTACCGCAAGAAGCTCGCTCGGCTGGCGGCCAAGCGCGCGGCCGCGCTCGCCGCCGCCCGTGCGGCCGGCCCCGGAGACCTGAAGCTCACCAAGGGCCGCGTGCTGGATTCCGGCCGGCTCGGTGCCCAGATCCGCGTCCTGTCCGCCCAGCTCCGTTCACAGGGCAAGTCCGTCAACGGCACGGGGACGTTCATCCGGCCCGGGCACGGCCAGATCACGTCGCCCTTCGGCATGCGCTACCACCCGATCCTGCACTACACCAAGCTGCACTCCGGCACAGACTTCGGTCACGACGACAACGTGATCGAGGCGGCCGACGACGGCGTCGTCATCATGACGGTGGCCAACCGGGCCTACGGAAACATGACCGTGATCGACCACGGCACGATCGCCGGCCGGCACATCGTCACGATGTACGCCCACCAGTCGCGCATCCTCGTTAAAGAGGGCCAGCGGGTCAAGAAGGGCGACGTGATCGGGTCGACGGGCTTCGCGACCGGTCCGCACCTGCACTTCGAGGTCCGCGACGACGGTGCCGTCGAAGACCCCGCACCCTGGCTACCCAGCAAGCGCTCCTGTGGTCGACGGCTCGCAGGGCGTCGACGCGAGTCCTCAGGTCGCCGTGACGGTCCCGGCGGCCAGCAGACCCAGCAGCACCATGCCGACGACCACCCGGTACGGCACGAACAGCGAGATGGGGTGGTGGGCGACGAAGCGCAGCAGCCAGGCGATTGACGCATAGGCAACGACGAACGACACCAGCGTGCCGACGACGAGCGCGCTGACGGGAACGCTCTCCTTGACGGCATCCTTGAGCTCGAACAAGCCCGC
>JBDUAP010000074.1:0-9237 GCA_040004585.1 Sporichthyaceae bacterium | reverse complement strand
CGTCGAGACCTACAAGGGCGTCGTGCAGCTCAGCGGTTTCGTGGACACGATGGCAACTATCGGACCGTCCGCCTATGAGGGGAGCGCGGCTACGGTCGCGAACCAGTTCGCGGCGATGCCTAGCCTGCATGTGGGGTGGGCGCTGTTGCTGGCCGTGGTGGTCATTCGGACCACCACCGTGGGGTGGAGATGGCTCACCTTGGCGCACCCAGCGATCACGACCCTGGTGGTCGTCGTGACAGCGAACCACTACTGGCTGGACGCTGTCGTCGCCGTTGCGTTGCTGGCCATGACGCTGGCGATCAACCCCCGCCCGTCGCGGCCCGCACCGGCGGACGGTGAGGCTCAGCTCGACGCTGTCCCGCACCAGCGCTCGGCCGCTGGAGACGCGCCGGTCACTGCCTGATCACGGAGCCGTTGCGGCTCTTCACGATTGTGAGCTGGGTGGGGATGCGTTGGCGCAGCTCGCCGACGTGGCTCACGATGCCGACAACCCTGCCGCCGTCGCGGAGGCCGTCCATCACGCCCATCACCTCGTCGAGCGTCTCCTCGTCGAGACTGCCGAAGCCCTCGTCGACGAAGAGCGTCTCCAACAGCGAGCCACCCGCCTCGGCCGTCACGACGTCGGCGAGGCCGAGCGCGAGGGCCAAGGAAGCCGAGAAGCTCTCGCCGCCGGAGAGCGACGCTGGGTCGCGTTCCACACCTGTCCAGGCATCAAGCACCCGCAGCAGCAGTCCGCCGCGGGACCTCCCGGTCGCCCCAACCGCTGTGTGCACCAGCTGGTAGCGCCCGGAGGACATGCGCAGCAGCCGGTCACTCGCCGCGATGGCCACCTGCTCCAGACGCGCGGCGAGGACGTAACCGGACAGGCTCATCCGGAGCCGGTTGTCGGTGCTCTTTCCCTCGGCCAACCGGGCCAGGCCGTCGACGGTGTGGTGGCACTCGGCAACCGGCGCCCGATCTGTCACCAACCGTTCGAGGTCGGCGGCAAGCCGACTCAGCGCGGCGGCTCTGGAGGTCGATGTCGCCATGGCCTCGACTGCCACGTCGCGTACCTGCGCAGCGCCACGCACCTTGGCTCGCAACGCGGTGACGTCGGGTGAGGGCGAGTTGGCGACCGCCGCGAGCACTGGCTCGGCAAGCTGCTCGCGCACGGAGACAAGCTCAGCCGAGTGGCGACGCAGTCGCTCGTCGAGAAGGGTGAGCTCTTCGTCGTCACCGTGCTCGACGAGCACCTGCTCGAGCGAGGCGATGCCCCGGGCGGCCGCCGCCTCCTCGGCGCGCACCAAGGCATTCGCGACCTCACTCTCCAGCCGCTCGGCGGTCTCGACCTGCCGACCAAGGGCCTCCAGGTCATCGGCCACTGCCACGAGGCGTAGTGCCCGGGCTCCGATCGACGGGTCGTCGCCGCGGGCGGCGTCCAGTGCTGTGCGGAGGTCAGCAAAGCGGCTGCGGTCATCTCCGGCCTGCTTGAGCAAAGCTCGCACCTGCTCGTCCAACGCGACACTGTCACGCAGCCAGATCTCGTGCTCCTCGCCGAAGGCAGTCAGGGCGCGGACGTCCTGCTGGGCCGGGGCAGCGGCGCACTCAAGGGCGGCGGCGGCTCGCTGGCCGTCGTCGCGGGTGGCGCGGAGGACGGTGACCGGGTCGTCGCCGCCCGCCGCCGCGGTCGCAGCGGCGAGGTCGGCGTCCAGCTTGGCAAGGTCATCTTGAGCCCTGGCGCGTTCCTGCTCCGCGGCACGCACGACAGACCCGGCTGCTTCCTCCTGCTCACGGGTGACGGCGTCGGGGGTGGCCGCCGCGGGTCGCGGGTGCTCGTCGCTCCCGCAGACCGGGCAGGCCTCGTCGTCCTGCAGACCGAGCGCGAGCTCCGCCGCCATGCCATCGAGGCGGTCCTGTCGGTGCCGCAGCCAGGTCTCGCGGGCCAGCTGCTCGGCATCGATGCGGGTGCGCACCAGGTCGGCCGCCGGGATGTGGCGGACAGCGAGCGCGTCGCGCAGGATGCCTGACTTCAGGCGGGCCTCTGTCGCGACCAGCGCCGCCATTGCGCCGGGCAGCGCCGCCGCGGCGGCACTGCTCTGGTCGCGGGCCGACTCCACGGTGGCCTTGCGGTCCGCAGCAGTGTCGAGGTGGGCCTGCAGAAATTGCGCCTGAGCTGTGAGCTCGACCACGCGGCGTTCGAGCATGTCGGCCTGGGCTGCGAGCCGCTCTGCCTCGCTCTCGTCACGGGCCAGCGCCTGCAGGCCGGCGGCCTCATGACGCTGCTCCCGGGCCAGCGCGGTGAGGGCGGCCGGCGGCGGCACGGGCGCGGCCTGACCGGTCCTCGGAGTCGGGATGACGTCGGCGACGGCGGCGCTGACCTCAGCCGCTGCCGACCGGGCCTGGTCGAGTTCACCTTGAAGGCGAGCCACGTCGTAGACGAGCGGGACGAGCGGGGCTACGGTGCGGGCGGCCACGAGGCGCGTTGCAATGGCGGCGTGCTCGTCGGCTCCGGCCTCGAGCCCGGCGAGCCGCGCTGTGAGCGCCGCGCGTCGGAGGTGCGCATCGGCGACCAGCGTCGCGGCTTCCAGGGCCGTGGCAGCGGCGTCGTGCTGTTCGCCAGCCAGGGCCGCGACGGCCCGCGCGTCGGCGAGCTGCTCCCGGGCCCGGTCGCCCATCTGCGTTACCGAGCCCATCGCACCATCGGCGGCCAGCTCGTCAGGCAGCTCCTCGCCAGCGGCCTCCGCAACCCGGGCTAGCAACCGTTTCACGTGGTCGTCGACGTCATCGAGCTCGCGGGCTACCTCCTGACGGCGGTTGACCAGCCAGCGCTCGACGTCAGCGAACCGGCGGGTGTCGAACAAGCTCTCGAGAAGGTCGCGACGCTTCTCTGCGTCGGCGCGGAGGAACTCCGCGAACTGGCCCTGGGGGAGAAGCACGACCTGGCAGAACTGCGCCACCTTGAGGCCGAGCAGAGAGTCCACCTGGTCGCCGGTCTCGTCCAGCCTGGTGGACAGCGTGGTCCAGTCGCCCTCGGTGTGCTCCTCAAGGTGCACCTTTGCTTGCTGGGTGACAGTGCCGCTACCGCGCAGTTTCGGTCGCTCCCACTGCGGAGACCGGGTAATTCGGAACCGGCGGCCGCGCAGCGTTACCTCGAGCACGACCCGCGGCGCCACGCCGTCAGGCGTGTGGTCGCTGCGCAGCGACCTGGTGCCGTGGCGTGACCCAGGCACCTGCGCGTACAAGGCGAAACAGACGGCATCCAGCACGCTGGTCTTGCCGGCGCCCGTAGGCCCGCTGAACAGGAACAGACCCGCGTCCGCAAGGGCGTCGAAGTCGACGATCTCGGTGCCCGCGAACGGTCCGAATGCCGTCACTTCCAGATGATGCAAGCGCATCAGCCGACCGCCCTCGCGCGTCTGACGTCCTCGAACGCGATCCCCAGCAGTGCAGTCTCGGCGCCGCCCGCCGGGCCGCGCACGTGCTGGACGAAGTCAGCGGCGATCTCGAGGTCGGTGCGCCCGCGGACCAGCGCCGCGTAGGACGGCGTCTGGTCGACGTCGGCGCCCTCGGGGGCGAAGCCGAGCACGAGGACGTGAGGGAAGCGTCGAAGCAGGCGCTCCATCGGCTCGCGCGGTCGGACCGGGTCGGTCAGTGTCACCTGCAGGTAGTGGCACTCGTAGGACAACCATCGCTCGGCGGTGAGCAGCTCATCGAGCCGACCGGAGAGGCGGGCCAGCGGCCGGTGGACCGGTGTCGGCACCGAATCGACCGCGATGGGTGCGCCTGGCCGGTCGCCCAGCTCGACGACCAGCAGCTGCTTGGTCTGGTGCTCCTCGGAGAAGGAGAACGGCAGCGGTGAACCGCTGTAGCGGACTCGATCGGAGAGCCGTTGCGCTCCATGGAGATGACCGAGCGCGACATAGTCGACGCCGTCGAAGACCGAGCGAGGGACGGAAGAAACGCCGCCGACCGTGATGTCGCGTTCGCTCTCGCTGGTCTCGGCGCCGGTGACGAACGCGTGGGCCAGCACGACCGAGCGGGCATCAGGTCGATCGGACAGGTCGGCCCGCACGCGGGTCATTGTCGCGCCGAGAACTGCGGCGTGGCTGCGCTCGTCGCACCCGAGCTCGGCGCGCACGGCGTCGGGCTCGAGGTAGGGAATGGCGTAGACCGCCACCGGACCCGCGGCGTCGTCGAGCAGGACTGGCCGGTGCGCATCGGCCACGTCGGTGCGCAAGTGGATGCCGGCGGCGTCGATCAGCCCCGACCCGAAGCCGAGACGCCGGGCGGAGTCGTGGTTGCCGCTGATGAGGATCACCCGGGCATCCGTCGCGGCCAACCGGCGCAGTGTGTCGTCGAACACGGCGACCGCGTCCACCGAGGGCAGCGCACGGTCGTAGACGTCGCCCGAGACGACAACCACGTCGATCCCCTCGGACCGCACGGTCTCGACCAGGAAATCGACGAACTGCCCCTGGGCCGACAGCAGGTCCTCCCGGTGGAAAGACCTCCCGAGGTGCCAGTCGGAGGTGTGCAGCAGCCGCATAGCCCGACCGTAGGTGGGGGGTCCGACAGCCCGAGTCACCCCAGGCGGCGTGTCGCCGGCGGGCACTGACAAGCCGGCGCGGATATGCGAGGTTGTGGCGGAGGAGCGTCGGGAAAGAGGTCGGACATGGGCCAGGACGTCGCAAAGACCCAGTTCACGCGCGAGGACCGGCAGCAGTACCGCCAGAAGGTCCGCCGCAGCCTCGACGTCTTCGCGCGGATGCTGTCCGAGTCGCGCTTCGATGTCGAGCGCCGCAGCATGGGTCTGGAGATCGAGCTCAACCTCGCCGACGAGCGAGGTGACCCGGCGATGGTGAACGAGAAGGTCCTCGACCTGATCGCCGACGAGGACTTCCAGACCGAGCTCGCGCAGTTCAACATCGAGATCAACATCCCGCCCCGGAAGATCGAGGGCAAGGTCTTCGAGACCCTCGAGAAGGAGGTTCGCGCCAGCCTCAACCACGCCGACGACATGTCCAAGCAGGCTGGCGCCGACGTGGTGATGATCGGGATCCTGCCGACGTTGCGGCCCGATCATCTCGGCGTGGACTCGCTGAGCGCCAATCCGCGCTACGCCCTGATCAACGAGCAGATCTTCGCGGCGCGGGGCGAGGACCTGCAGATCGCGATCGACGGGGTCGACAAGCTCAACACGTTTGCCGACACGATCGCGCCTGAGGCCGCTTGCACGAGCGTTCAGCTGCACCTGCAGGTCAACCCCGAGACGTTCGCCGCGCACTGGAACGCGTCTCAGGTCATCTCGGGCATACAGCTGGCACTCGGTGCCAACTCGCCATTCTTCTTCGGCAAGGAGTTGTGGGCGGAGACCCGGATCGCGCTGTTCGAGCAGGCGACGGACACCCGCCCGGAGGAGCTGAAGGCTCAAGGCGTGCGGCCGCGGGTGTGGTTCGGCGAGCGGTGGATCACCTCGATCTTCGACCTGTTCGAGGAGAACGTTCGCTACTTCCCGTCGCTGCTGCCGATCTGTGAGGCCGAGGACCCGGTCGAGGTGCTCGAGCGCGGCGACGTGCCGAAGCTCGCGGAGCTGCGGCTGCACAACGGCACCATTTACCGCTGGAACAGGCCCGTGTACGACGTCGTGCGCGGCAAGCCGCACCTGCGGGTGGAGAACCGCTGCCTGCCCGCCGGGCCCACCGTCGTCGACGTACTCGCCAATGCCGCGCTCTACTACGGGCTGATCAAGGTGCTCGCCGAGGCGGACCGGCCGGTGTGGTCGCAGATGTCGTTCTCCGCGGCGGAGGAGAACTTCCACGCGGGCGCCCGCTACGGCATCGACGCCGAGATCTACTGGCCCGGGGTGGGGGAGGTGCCAGCGACCGAGCTCGTTCTCAGGAAGCTGCTGCCGATGGCCCACCAGGGCCTGGAGGAATGGGGTGTGGAAACCGCCGACAAGGACCGCCTGCTCGGAATCATCGAGCAAAGGTGTCTGACCGGGCGCAACGGCGCGTCCTGGCAAGCGGCTGAGTTCCATCGACTCCACGACGACCACGACCGCTTCGACGCCCTGCGCGAGATGATGCGCAGCTACGTCACGCATATGCACTCGAACGAGCCCGTGCACACCTGGCCCACCGTCTGAGAGGTCAGGCGGAGGTGGTGAACGCCTCCGCTGATGCCTTTATGCGCAGGGACTCCACGGTCTCCAACTGCGAGGTCGTGCGGTCGAGCAATTCGTGGAGCTGGCTGGCGTCGAGCCTCGGCTCGTCCTTGGCGACCAGGAGCAGGGTGCGCCACAGGCACGCCTTGCCCTCGACGCCGAGCCGCAGCGTCTCGAGCTCGACCAGCGAGCTCATCGGCGAGCGTTCACGCAGGCGTCCGTTCAGCTTGAGCCGTCCGACCTTTTCGGCGACCCAGGCCGAGTAGACCTTGTACTGACGCACCGGGACCTGCAGCGACGCCATCAGCTCCAACAGCGCCTCGCGGTCCTCCTGGATCTCCTTCGCGAGCCGGGACACGGTCGCGGCGGCTTCGGTTCCCTGGTGCGCCCCGGCCGTACGGCGTGCCAGCTCCAGCCCTCCGGTCGCACCCGCCAGGTGGTCATTGAGGTAGATGCCGAGCAGCACGTCCCGCGAATCGGTCGCCGTGGTTGTGCCGGGTTGTTCCGCCATGGTGCCTCCTGGTGTCGGTCGTAGGACCGGCCGCTGCCCGCCGCCCGGCCCCTTGCCCACCTCGCGAGGAGGTACGCCGGCCTGCGTCCCGGAATGCTTAGTCCGCGGCCCGGTCGGCATTGGCATGCACCGCGTCGCGGACGAAGGCGGCCAGGCCGGGGGAACGCCTGTCGTAGTTCGCAGTGAACCGAGGGTCGGCAACGAACATATCCGCCAGCCCGCGGTGGATCGCGTAGTCGCAGTCGTAGAACCAGCGGGAGATGTTGGTGCGGTGCGCCTCAGCGGCGTCCATCGCCTCCGCGCTGGTGGGCCCGAGCCCCGACTGCATCGCCCGGAGCAGGCGTGTGTCGACCTCCTCCTGGTCCGCCTTCATCCGCACCCAGTCCTCCTTGGTGTACGACGAGGTCCGCCGCCGCGACTCGCGGAACGCGTCGGTGTCGCCCCAGCGCTCCTGCGCCTCCGCCTCATGCTCGGTCGGGTCGAAGTCTCCGAACACCGCGAACATCTCCTCGGGGTTGAGCTGGATTCCCATCTGGCGTGCCTCCAACGTCTTCTCGATCGCAGCAGGCCGACCTCGTCGTAGTGGTGCAGCGTGCGCACACTGACGCCGGCCAGTCTGGCGACCTCTCCCACGGAACGATCCACCGATCTCACCTCCGTCAGCGACACTAAGGGCTCACGCCGCGTGAGGGTCACTCCCGCGGGCCGGGCTAGGGTCGACCGGGTGATTACTCGCCGGGGCGCGCTCGCCGTCCTGCTCGGTCTGGGCGGCGCAGCGACGGCAGGAATGGTCGCCGGCTGCGGAGGCCGTACGGCGGAAACCCCCGGGGGAGTGGTCCGGTCGGTCGAGGCCTACGGTTCCGCCCCGCTCCAGTCGGGGGAGTGGTTCGTTCCGGCCGACGGCGACCGGCTCCCGGTCGTCGTTCTGGTGCACGGTGGCTTCTGGCAGCCGGGCTACGACCGGCACCTCGAGGACGAGGTGGCCCAGTCGCTGGCCGCCGACGGGTTCGCGGTGTGGAACATCGACTACGCGCTCGCCGACACCGAGTGGCCGGCCACCCTCCTCGACGCCGCAACCGCGATGGACCATGTAACGAAGAGTCAGCTCACCTCCCGTCTGGACCTGGCGCGGGTCGCCGTGGTCGGCCACTCGGCGGGTGGCCACCTGGCCCTCTGGCTGGCGTCGCGCGGCGAACTTCCCCCTGGGACCCCCGGAGCCTCTCCCGGCGTCCGCGCCACGGTCGCTGTCGGGCAGGCGCCGGTGGCGGACCTGGTGGCGGCAGCCCAGGAGGGCGTCGGCAGCGGTGCCGTCGAGGAGCTGGTCGACGGCCGGCCGGAGGACGTTCCCGACCGCTACGCCGTCAGCTCCCCGCAGGCGCTGCTCCCCGTGCGCGGGGTGCACATCACCCTCGTGCACGGTGATGCCGACGACCTGGTGCCTCTGCGGCAGAGCACGGCGTACGCCGAGGCGGCCCGCGCCGCCGGCATGCACGTCAGCACCCGGGTGCTCGAGGGCGTTGGGCACTTCGAGCACCTCGATCCCGCCACGGAAGCCGTGGCAGCGATGCGCGCTGCGCTTGAGGATCTCTGAGTGCTCAGCTGGATAAGCGAGCCCGCTCGTCGCGGCACCACAGCTGCAGCAGACCGCGGAAGTGCGCCACGAAATGCTCGTGCTCGTGCGGTGGGAACTGGGTGGCGACGGTGTCGACGAGCAACGCGTCGAACTCCGGGCTCTCGAAGTAGGTCAGGGCAATTTCATCGATGTCGGCAAGGCGGCTGGCGCAGAAGTCCTGGTAGCGATCGGTCTCGAAGTACGAGTCCGCGAGGGTACGGTAGGCGGCCAGCTTCTCGTCGTAACCGAGGTCGTCGCGGTCGGCGATCACGAACCACGGCGCGGGGTCGACATGCGGGTTGGCGCGCCGGCCAGTAGCGGTGCAGAACACCGACCACTTGACCAGCGCCTTCATCGCCCACGGGAAGTAGTAGTGCAGCGACGTGATCGCCACGTCGGGGCATGCGTTCGCGTAGTCGATCGGGTGGACCTCGGTCCCGCGCACCAGCGTCTCGCAGGAGTTGAACTCCCAGCGGAAAAACGCGTTCACCAGCCGGCCGATCGTCAGCACCTCCTCGCCCAGCTCCGGCGTGAGAAAGTTGTGATCGACCGAGTAGCGCGCATGCATCGGCTGGTCAGGATCGAACTTCATCACCATCGTCTCGGCCCCGATTGACAGCGACCGGGCGAAGACGTCGTAGCCCTCGACCGAGGCCTGCAGATGCATCAGCATCTCGCCGGACTCGTCGTAGGCCCTGTGCAGCTCGTCCCGGTTGCGGATTCGCGACACTCCACGCCAGGCGCCCCCGTCGTACGGCTTCATGAACAAGGGATAGCCGACGTGCTCGGCGAGCGCGTCGAGGTCGAAGGGCTCGTTGTAACGCTCGGCGGTGTAGGCGTACTTCGCGTGGTCGACCGGGTTTTTATACGGGACGAGGACGGTCGGCGGCACCTTCAGGCCAAGGCGCATCATCGCGCAGTAGGCGGCGTGCTTCTCCATCGCCTGGAACGTGAACGGCGAGTTGAGCA
>JBDUAP010000397.1:0-2763 GCA_040004585.1 Sporichthyaceae bacterium | reverse complement strand
CCCGGTTCCTCGCGCTGCTGGAGCTCTACCGCGAGGGTGCTGTGATGTTCGACCAGGTCTCGCCATTGGTGGAGCTGCACATCCGGTGGACCGGCGCAGACGACGTTGACATCAACGTGACCGACGAGTTCGACGACGACAGCGCAGAAGAGACGGAGGGCGCCGATGACGAGCCCCGATGAGAGCCCGAGCCTGCGCACCGCCCTAGAGGCGATCCTGATGGTCGTCGACGAGCCGGTGAACGAGATCCTGCTGGCGCAGGTCGTCGAGCGGCCGACCGAGGAGGTCGTGGCCGCCCTGCGCCAGCTGGCCGCGGACTACGACGAGGCCGGCCGCGGCTTCGAGCTGCGCGAGGTGGCCGGCGGCTGGCGGTTCTACACCCGGGCGTCGTGCGCGCCGTACGTCGAGAAGTTCGTCCTGGACGGGCAACAGGCCAGGCTGACCCAGGCCGCGCTCGAGACCCTCGCCGTGGTCGCCTACCGGCAGCCGGTCAGCCGGGCCCGGATCTCCGCGGTCCGTGGCGTCAACGTCGACGGTGTCGTGCGCACGTTGGTGTCCCGCGGGCTCATCGCGGAGGCCGGCAACGACGGCGAGAGCGGCGCCATCCTCTACCGCACCACCCCGCATTTCCTGGAGCGGCTCGGCTTGCGCGACCTGACCGAGCTGCCCGACCTCGCGCCCTTCCTGCCCGACCTGCCGGATCTGCAGGGGCTCGGCGAGAGCTTGGACGACGAGGCCGAATCGCAGCACACCACATGAGCGACGGGCCACCCGCCGAGGGGATTCGCTTGCAGCGGGTGCTGGCGGCGGCCGGGCTCGGCAGCCGTCGTGCCTGCGAGCTGCTGATCGAGGAAGGCCGGGTCGAGGTCGACGGCGTTCAGGTGCGCACGCAAGGGATGCGGGTCGACCCCGAGAAGGCGCTCATCCGGGTCGACGGGATGCGGATCGCGTCCGCCCCGGACCACGTCTATCTCGCGCTGAACAAGCCGCGCGGGGTCGTCAGCACGATGAGCGACCCCCAGGGCCGACCATCACTGGAGGAGTTTGTGAACGACCGGTCGGCGCGACTGTTCCACGTCGGTCGGCTCGACACGGACACCGAGGGCCTGCTGCTGCTCACCAACGACGGAGAGCTCGCACACCGGCTCTCGCACCCGTCGTACGAGGTCGTCAAGGTCTACCTTGCCGAAGTGCAAGGCCCGATCGCCCGGGACGTGGGCAAGCGGCTGAAGGACGGCGTCGAGCTCGACGACGGGATCGCTCGGGCGGACCGCTTCCGGATCATCAACACCTCGGGCGGTCGCTACATGGTCGAGGTGTCGCTGCACGAGGGACGCAAGCACGTCGTCCGCCGAATGCTGGACGCCGTCGGGCACCCCGTCAGCCGGTTGGTGCGCACTGACGTGGGCCCGATCTCGATCGGCAACCTCAAGCCCGGCAAGCACCGGCGGCTCAGCCAGCAGGAGGTCGGCGCCCTCTTCGCCGCCGTCGACCTCTAGGCGAGGGCAGGCCGCCCGGCCCCTGCAATCTCACGCTCCCAGTGATCTGGGCAAGCCGAGGTGTCAGCACTCGTGGAAAGCGTTTCCGCGGAAACGCCTCTGTGCTGGATTCACTTGCCCGTAAGGGTGTAAAGCGCGACGCCGCGCAGGCGCCACGTGGCGGATCGGTGGGTGTGATCTCCCTTCATGGTCGAAACATCGTTGCGGGGGCGGTAAGCCCGTTTCGGGAACACTGCCGCGATGAAGAGAGATAATCACCGCAGGACCGGGACCGGAGTGTTGCCGTTCCATATGAGGTCGGTGACGTACATCGACCGGTAGACGACAGCAGCGTCCCAGCCGTGGAAAACGATCCGCGTCTTTCCCTCTGCGTCGGTGATCACGTCCTGTCCGCCAGGACCCGTGACGCCAGTCGACGCAGTCGTCAGCAGCGGTTTGTCCGCCTTCTTGTACGGACCCTCGAGCTTGCTCGCGGTGGCGTAGCCGGTGGTGTAGCTCTCGCCGCCGTAGTCGTTGGCCGAGTAGAACAGCACGTACGCCGAGCCGTGCCGGACGAGGGTCGGTGCTCCACCAGGTTCCCTTCCCACGGCTGGTCCTGCTTGATGAGCCGCAGCAGCGGGCCGGCCAGCCGCAGCCCGTCGGCCGAGAGTGGCTGAAGGTGCAGCCACGTGTCCTCGCCGCAGCGGTTGCCGTCGTTCTTCCACAGCAGGTAGCGCTTGCCGTTCGGCTCGACGTACGAGGCCGCGTCGATGGCGCCCCCCTCGTCCGCCGGACAGATCAGCGGCTTGTCGCCGACCGGTCGGAACGGGCCGGCGGGGCTGGTGCTGCGCGCCACCCCGATGCACTGCAGGTCCGGGGCGACGCTGCGCGCGGTCATGTACATCAGGAAGCCATCCGGTCCGGCCGTTACGTCAGGCGCCCACGTGGCCCGTTGGTGGCCCAGGCAGGCAGCTCAGGCAAGGGGTCCTGCACCTGGACGTCCCAACCCTTCAGGTCGGTCGACGCGGCCACCTGCACGTTCGCGCTGCCGTCGCCCGGCTGGGTGGCATAGGCGTAGTAGGTGCCATCCACGAACAGCACGTCCGGATCGGGGAAGTCCTGGTCCAGCACGGGGGCGAGCGTGGTGCCAGAGCCGGGCGCGCCGGACGAGGGCGAAGCCGCGCCCTTGTCGCCCCCGCAGCCGCTCAGCGCCAGGGCGGCCAGCAGGACAAGCGTTCCGGCCGTGGCATCCCGCCAGCTGTGTTGGGTCACCGCGTCACCTTGC
>JBDUAP010000396.1:0-2770 GCA_040004585.1 Sporichthyaceae bacterium | reverse complement strand
ACGCCTTGTCGCGCAGGATGCCGGCGTTGTTGACGACGATGTCGACCCGGCCGAATGCCGTGAGCGCCGCCTGCACGATGGCCTCGCCACCCTCGGCGGTGGCGACGCTGTCGTGGTTGGCCGCCGCCTGGCCACCCAGTGCGGAGATCTCGTCGACCACGCGCTCAGCTGCGGAGCTAGACCTGCCGCTGCCGTCCACGGCACCACCGAGGTCGTTCACCAGGACCATGGCTCCGCGGGCAGCCAGCTCGAGCGCATGGGAGCGGCCGAGACCGCCGCCGGCACCGGTGATGATGGCGACGCGTCCGTCGAAACGCAGGTCGGACATGGTTACGAACCCTTCCGTGGCAGGAACTCGTCGACGGCGTCGGCGAGAAGTCGCGCCGGGCCGCTGCGCTGCAGGTCGTGACCCGCGGGCAGCAGGACCAGCTCGGCGGTGGGGATCCGGCGGGCCAGCAACCGGCTGTTGGAAGGCGGCACGACGCGGTCGTGATCGCCACTGACAACCAGGGTCGGGGCCGCGATCGAGCCCAGGAACGGGATGCTCGACCAGCTCGAGATCGCCAGTGCGTGCCACATGACCCCGATGACGTCCGGGCGTGGCCACGAGCGGGCGTCCGCCGGCGTGGCGAGCGCGCGCAGTGACGCCCGGCGGCCAGCCTCGGCGCCGACGCCGCACGACGTCGACACCAGCACCAGCCGACGTACCCGTTCGGGTGCATCAACCGCGAGCTGCTGGGCGATGGCGCCACCGTGGGAGAAACCCAGCACGTCGGCGCGCCCCTCTCCGGCCTCGTCGAGAACCGCCGCAGCCAATCGGGCAAGCGTCGGCATCGACACCGGCAAGAGCGGTGCCGGGCTCCCGCCGACACCCGGCGCGTCGAAACTGATGACCGTGCGACCGGGCAGCGCGTGCGTGAACGGCGCCCAGCTCTCCAACGGACGGGTCAGCCCGTTGACCAGCAGCAACGGGTCGCCGTCGCCCTGCACGCGGACCCGCAGCGAGAACCCGCCGGTCGTGATCGTCCGGGTGCCGGCAGGGGCCGCCGCGCGGGTGCTGCTCACGCCTGGATCCGGACGTAGCTCCCGGGTGCGGGCTCGATCGGGGGGTGATCGGCGCTGCCGAGCGTCTCGCGCGCAGTGACCTTCGGGCCGCCCTGCTTGGCAGCCCAGCGGGCCCAGTCCTCCCACCAGGTGCCGTCCTGGAGCGTTGCGTTGTCCTTCCACTCCTGGGGGTCGGCCGGTAGCTCGTCGTTGGTCCAGTGCTTCGGCTTGGGGCCTGGCGGGTTGACGATGCCGGCGATGTGTCCCGACGTACTCAGCACGAACCGGTTGTCACCGCCGAACAGCTGGGCCGTCTTGTAGCCCGAGACCCACGGGACGATGTGGTCGTCAACAGCAGCCAGAACGTAGGTGTCGACGTCGACCTTGCGCGGGTCGAGCGTGTGGCCGTCGACCTCGAACAGGCCGAGGGCGAACTCGTTGCGCAGAAAACAGGACCGCAGGTAGCGCGAGTGCATCTTTGCGGGCATCCGGGTGCTGTCCTTGTTCCACACGAGCAGGTCGAAGGCCGGCGGCTTCTTGCCGAGCAGCCAGTTGTTGACGACGTAAGCGAACACGAGGTCCCGGGCGCGGAGCGCGTCGAACGTGTGCGCCATCGAGCCGGAGTCGAGGAAGCCCTTCTTCGCCATCTGCTTCTCCAGCCCGGCGATGGTGGCCTCGTCGGTGAAGACGCCGAGGGTGCCCGGGGTGCTGAAGTCGGTGTGGGTGTTGAGGAAGGTCGCCGACTTGATCGAGTGGTCACCTGTCGCGGCGTTGAGCGCAAGACCGATCGCGGTCAGTGTCCCGCCGAGGCAGACGGAGAGGGTGTTGACCTCGCTCGCTCCGGTGATCTCCCGCACCACCCGGATTGCGTCCAGCGGGCCTTGACGCAGGTAGTCATCGAAGTCCAGCTCGCGCATGGACGCGTCGGGGTTGCGGTAGCTGATGGCGAAACAGGTGTGACCGTGCTGCACTGCCCACTCGATCAGGCTCTTACCGGGCGCGAGATCCATGATGTAGTACTTGTTGATCCACGGCGGGCAGAACAGCAGCGGCACCTTGTGCACCGTCTTGCTCTGCGGCTCGTACTGGATCAGCTCGATCAGGTCGCTGCGATAGACGACGGACCCGGGCGTCGCCGCCATGTTGACCCCGACCTCGAATCCGGCGCTGTCGACCTGGGAAGGCCACCCCCCGTTGTGGCGCAGGTCGTCGACCATGTTCGCGGCGCCCTTGACGAGGCTCTTGCCACCGGTGTCGAAGGCTTCCCGGATCGCGGTCGGGTTGCCCGGAAGGGTGTTGGTGGGCGCGAGCGCGTCGAGGATGAACGTGGCCGCGAACCGCGCCTTCTCGTCCTTGCCGGCATCGAGACCGGCCGCGTCGATCAGCTCGGCGACCAGCTGGCTCCCCAGCAGGTATTGCTGCGCCAGCAGGAAGTACAGCGGGTTGTCGGCGTACGCCGGGTCGGCGAACCGCTTGTCGCCGGTCGCCGGTGACACCGGGCCCGCCGCCGTGCCACCGACCGCCCGGCCCGCGGCGGCCCGCACCGCCGACGCTAGCCCGATCGTCAGCCGTAGGCTGGCGGCCGTCACCCCGATCGGGTTCCGGGCTGCTCCCGTGCCGGCTGCCATGAGTGCGCGCAGGAACGACACCGGGTCGGCAGCGGCTATCGGGTCCTCGGCGATGCCCAGCCGGTCGAGCACCGATCGTCCGGCCGACTCGGGACTCT
>JBDUAP010000073.1:0-9315 GCA_040004585.1 Sporichthyaceae bacterium | reverse complement strand
CAGTTGAGCAGCGGTGCTCCGGTTGTTCGGTCGCCAGCAGCTCGATCGACGGCCCGGCTGACCGCTGGCGGCAGCGGAACGAGGACGACCTTGCCGCCCTTGCCGCGGACCCGGAGAACACGGTGGCCATGCTCTTCTCCGAGGTCGTCGATGTCGGCGCCGACCGTCTCGAAGATCCGCAACCCGAGCAGGCCGAGCAGGCACACCAGCGCGAAGTCGAACGGGCTGCTCGACTGCCGCGCGGCGGTCAGCATGGCCTCGAACTGCAGGTGGGTCAGTCCGAGCGTCGGTGACTCCGGCGGGACCGTCGGTCGTCGGACGTAGTCAGCTGGCGAGTGTTCCAGGACGTCGTCGATGACGCAGGTCCGGTAAAAGCCAGCAACGACGGACAGGCGTCGGGAGACCGTGGAGGGCTTGAACCGGCGGATGTCCTGCATCCAGCGCAGGTACAACTCCAGATCGTTGCGCTGCGCGTCCAGCGGCGCGAGCTGTCGGTCTGGCACCAGGTGAAGAAGATCCGGAGGTCTGACTCGGTGTGCTCGCGTGACGTGCCGCGGTAGCGCGACAGGTGAGCGACAGCCGCCACTCCGAGCTCTCGTGAGCCCGACAGCGAGGCGTCGATGACCGCCATCACCACACGGTGCACCTGTTCGACCTCGTCCGCCATAGGCCAGCGGAGTGACAACACGCGGCAGCGTCGGGCGCCGGACGTCATACGTCCTGGCCCTCAGCTCAGCTCAGCTCCAGGTGTGCACCGTCCGAAGGTGTGCCAGAACCGCGAGCACGCGACGGTTGCCCTCGCCACTCTCGGGGATGTCCAGCTTCAGCAGGACCTGACGCACATGCGCCTCGACGGTGCGCTCGCTGAGCACCAGGCGCTGCGCGATCCCGGTGTTGGTCATGCCCTCGCCCATCAACGCGAGCACGCTCCGCTCGCGTTCGGTGAGCCTGTCCAGTGGACTGCCCGAAGTCACGTCGACCAGGGTTTGGACGACCGTGGGGTCGAGTGCCGACCCGCCTGCGGCGACCCGGCTCGCGGTGGCGAGGAACTCCTCGACCTCAAGGACCCGGTCCTTGAGCATGTAGCCGAAACCGGCGCGGCCGACGAGGTCGACCGCGTGCGTTGTCTCGATGTGCTGCGAGAGCACGAGGACGCCGACACCGGGGTGCCGGTCCTTAATCGTCCGGGCAGCCAGAACGCCTTCGTCGGTGTACGTCGGTGGCATCCGGATGTCGACCACGACCAGATCGGGGGTCTCCCGGTGCACGAACTCGACCAGCGCCTCGCCGTCACCTACGGTGGCGACCACCTCGTGGCCGCCGTCGACGAACAGCCGCGCGAGCCCTTCGCGCAGCAGCACCTGATCCTCGGCGATCACGACACGCACGGCAGCTCCGCTCTCAGCGTCGTTCCCCGGCCGCGTACGCTCACGATCAGGAACTGGCCACCGCGCGCGGCCACCCGGTCCGACAGCCCGGTGAGCCCTGTCCCGTGACCGACGCCGGCTCCGCCGACGCCGTCGTCGGCAACGCTCACGACGAGTGTGGAGTCCCGGTGCGCAACGTCGACGCGGACCTGGTCCGCTCGGGCGTGCTTGACCGCGTTGGTGAGTCCCTCGCAGGCGACGAAGTACGCCGCGGCCTCGACGTCAGGCGGGAACCGGTCGCTCGTCGCCGACACGACGACTGGCACCGGCGATCGGCTGGCCAGCTCGCGCAGGGCCGGACCGAGACCCGCCTGCAGGAGGGCCGGGCGCAGGCCGTGCGCTAGGGCACGGAGCTCCTCGATCGCGGCGGAGATCTCCACAACGGCACCGTCCAAGGTTCGGCGTGCCGCCTCGGGATGTCCGGCGAGTTCGTGCTGCGCGTGCCGCAGCGCGAGGCCGATCGAGACCAGCCGCTGCTGGGCGCCGTCGTGCAAGTCGCGTTCCAGGCGCCTGCGCTCGTCGTCGGCGACAGCCGCGATGCGAGCGCGGGACTCGTCGACCTCGACCAGGCGCTGCCGCAGCTCCACCCGAAGCCGGGCCATCTCGATCGCGATCGACGCCGCGTCGAGCACCGACGGCAGCAGGGCGCGGTCTGTGTCGCTGCCCGGGGACCAGACGACCTCACCGAGAGTCATACCGCCGCGCCGGACCGGGACGCGTTCACGATCCGGGTCGGCATCCGCGACCGGACGGCCACGCTCATCGACGGGAGGCCCGTCGGGCAGCAGGACGAACCGCAGCTCGAGGCCGGGGTTGCGCATGGCCGCACGAATGGAATCTACGACTTGCTCCGGCTCGGCACGATCGTGGCGCAGGTCGTCGACGAAACCGATCACCAACTCCAGCGCGTCGTGGCGCTGCCGACGGAACCGCCGGTCAACCACGTCCTGCACGCGCCGGTGTGCGAGCCTGAAAACCGCAGCGGCGAGCAGCGTGGCTCCCGCGGTGACCCACACCGATTCGCGACCGGTGACCGCGCCGAGGACGACGACGGCACCGGCGTACACGGCGGCGAGCAGGACCGTCAGCGTTGCGTAGGTGAAGGTCCGGCTGATGACCAAGTCGACGTCGTAGAGCCGGTAGTGCAGGATCGCGACACAGATGGCGATCGGCCAGATCGTGATCACCAGCGCCGGGATGACGTGCACGACCGGTGTAACCCACCACAACGCGCCCGCGAGCGGCAGCCCGACGGCAAGTGCGCCGCTGGCTAGAGCGAACCACTTCAGCTGTAGCTGCTCGACCGGGCTGGAGGTGCGGAACCGGATCACGACCGCTAGGAGACCTGCGAGCAGCGACACCGCCACGATCGTGAACCCTCCGACGAAGAGCTCGTCGGTCGGAAGCCAGTCCACGGCGTACGGGTTGTGGCCAGCGACGTACTCGCTGCCGGCTTCCGGGTTGAGCACCCACCCCGGCTCGGCCATCAGCGCACCGATGACACTCAGTCCGAGCACCAGGGACCATCGCCGATAAAGCAGATTTCCGGTCGGGAAGAGGAGCAGCACGGCGACCGCGAGCGGTGCTGTCGGTAACCAGCTCCCGGTCGCCACGAACTCGGCCGGCGGGCCGACGGGCCAGCCCTGTGTAGCGGCCCGCAGCCCCCAGCCCTGGGCGAGGTCGCCTGCCAGCGCGGCCACCAGACCCTGGACGATCAGCAGCCAGCCGATCACATGTCGAGGGTGGCGGCTCAGGATGAGGGCGCCCGCGGCGGTCGTCACGGCCGACGACACGGCGAGCAGCAGCGTGTCCCACGCCGGCTCGAGACCCCAGGACAGCGGCACTGCGGCGAGCTCGGCCACGACCGTGAGTGCGAGCAGGAGCCCGGGTACTGGTCGGAACCGAAGAGGGACCACAAATGGATCCTCCTCTCGCACGGAGCGCCCGCGCAACGGTGCGAGCACTGCACTCGGGTCGAGTGCTGGCACTGATGTGGCGTGCGGCCGCCCGTACCTACGGTCGAGCAGACCCCATCCCCACCAGACGGAGAATCCCGATGACCCAGCTCACCGCCACGTCGTACGCCGTCGACACCGCGCGCCAACGCAGGAACCTCGCGCGCATCACAGGGGCGGCCGGCTTGGTCACCCTGGTCGTCGTGCTGGGAAGCTCCCTCGCGAACGAATACCAGAGCGCCGCCTTCAACAGCAGCGCTGACGAGGCGGTGGCCTTCTTCCGGTCGATCGATGACGGGTTCGGGGCCTTCAGCTCGTTCGCCACCGCGATCGGACTGATCGCGATGCTTTGGTTCACCCTCGGGCTTGCCCTGCTGCTACGTCGCTACGAGGGCGAGCTGCCGTGGCGCTCGGTCTTCCTCGCCGGTGCCGGCGTCGTCAGCGTCGTCTCGGGTCAGATCGCGAGCTGGGATGCCGCGGTGTACCGCTCCGACGACATCGACCCGCAGGTGGCCCGCTACGCGTTCGATCTCGGCAACCTGTCATTCGCCAATGGCTGGGTGGCCGCCGGCGCCGTCGGGATATGCACTGGCCTCATCGTCCTGTCGACTCGGGACCTCCCGCACTGGCTGGGATGGTGGGCGCTCATCGCCGGTGTCGGCTCGGTGCTCGCGCGAGCCGTCTGGACCGAGGGCTACGAGATGGTCCCGTTCACCGCGTTCTGGGTCTGGGTCGCGGTCCTGTCAGTGGCGCTCCTTCTAGGACGCTTCGCCGTCACGGGTGTCGAGCGATGACCGCCGCGCTAGCGGCCGACCCTCTGCAGCACACACGAAACTCGCTGAGATCCCCGGAACCCGGGCATCGGATGGAGAGGGGCGGTCATGGCACGTGCCATCGAGTTGAGTGGTCTCACCAAGACCTTCGGGGACTTCGTCGCCGTCGATGACGTCAGCGCCGTCGCGCTGCCAGGTCAGGTGACGGCCCTGCTGGGGCCGAACGGGGCCGGCAAGACCACCACGCTGCGGATGCTCCTCGGGCTCGTGGCGCCGAGCAGCGGGACTGCCACGTTCGACCGGCGGCGGTACGAGGAGCTCACCGACCCGGTCGGTCAGGTCGGCGCGCTGCTCGAGGCGTCCGGCTGCCACCCGGGGCGCACGGCCCTGGATCATCTGCGGATCCTCGCGATCGCGGCTCGTCTGCCCCAAGAGGCGCCCGAGCGGGTCCTCGACGAGACCGGCCTCGCGGCGGACGCGCGCCGGCGCGTAGGTGAGTACTCCCTCGGCATGCGCCAGCGGCTGGGGCTGGCCGCCGCCATGCTCGGCGATCCGTCTGTGCTCGTCTTGGACGAGCCGACCAACGGACTCGACCCTCCGGGTATTCGATGGCTGCGGGGATACCTACGTCGTCTCGCCGACGAAGGCCGGACGGTGCTGCTGTCCAGCCATGCGCTGAGCGAGGTGGAGCTGACCGCCGACCACGTTCTCGTGCTGGCCCACGGCCGGCTGCTTCGTTCCTCGACACTCGCCGAGTTCCGCGCCGAAGCCGGGATCGGTTCCCGGGTGCGGACACCAGACCCGGACAGGCTCGGTGCCGCGCTCGACGCGGCGGGCCACACCTACCGGCTCATCGAGGTTGGGCTCGCCGTCGACGCGGCCCCCGAACGGGTGGGGGAGGTCGCGGCGGCGCACGGCGTCGTGTTGCACGGCCTCGTCGGGACGGCGGACCTGGAGCAGGCCTTCTTTCGGCTCATCCAGGGCGCCGACCGCGCCGGGCAACCGGAGTCGGCCCCGGAGGCGGTCTCATGAAGGCACTCGTCCTTGCGGAACTGCTCAAGAGTCGCTCGACGCGGACACAGGTGGCGCTGGTGCTCGCGACGCTGGCCTTCGTCCCGTGGACGGCCGCACTGACCATCCCGGGGAAGGGCACCGAGAATGTGCCGGTCTCTCTCGACGACCCACGTCTCCTGGCTGTAGCCGTCGGCAACAGCTTCGGGGCCCCGCTCGTCTTGATGCTCCTGCTCGGCGGGGTCGCCTTCACGCAGGAGTTCCGCTACGGAACCGTCACCTCGACGTACCTGGTCGAGCCGCGGCGCACCCGCATCCTGGTGGCGAAGTGGGTGACCCTGGCGCTCGTGGGTGGCGTGGTCACCACATTGACCCTCATGGTCTCGGTGCCATTCAGTGCGGCGTTGATCGGCTTCCGGGGCGGCGAGGTGAGCTTCGGGGCGACGTTCTGGACGATGACGGCGGCCGGCTTCGTCGTGCTGCCGGTGTTCGGCGTCATCGGCGTCGCGCTCGGCGCATTGGTGCGCAACCAGATCACCGCCGTCGTGGCCGTGCTGGTGTGGATGCTGGCCCTCGAGCAGCTCGTCATCACTTCCTATCCGGAGGTGGGCCGGTGGATGCCCGGGGCGACGACCTTCGTGCTCCTGCAGATGGGCCCGTCCGTCGACCCGGACGGGAAGCTGTTGTCCGCGTCCGCCGCCGCTCTTCTCCTCGCGGCGTACACCGCCGTGGCGGTCTTCCTTGCCCTCCGCCTGACCCCGAAGCGGGACGTCCTCTGAGTCAGCCGTACAGGGCGAAGCGGCTCACCGACCGTGCGCCGCTGAGCACACCTCTAGGTCGTCGGCGCTGGGAAGAGAGCGTCGGACGGGATGCGGCAGCACCGGCGGTGACCAGCCACGCCGTCCTCATGCGAATGCCACGAAAGCTTCTCCATCACGAGCGGATCGTCCTCCCATCGGCAGATCCGGGCGAGCCTAGCCGCCCACAACGCGGCAGGATCGGGCGGAATGGTTGCCTATTTCGGGAGCCATGTGATCGGGCCGCTGACGCCGTAGCCCGGGTGCTGGGTGAGCACGGTGCCGTCTGTCGTGGAGATCTCTGCGATGCCGCCGTCACTGGTAACCGCGATTCGTTTGCCGTCGGGTGACCAGGCGAAGGCCCACTCCCTGATGAAGTTCCCCGGCACGGTGCTGTTGGGGTTGCGGAAGTCGAACGTGTGCAGCGTCTGAGCATCCCCACCCTCGGCCGGGACGGCGATCAGCCGCGGCAGGGGCTTTGACGGACTTCCCGGCTCGCCCTCGTTGCCCTGATGCCTGTTGGCGACCAGGATGCCGAGACGGCTGCCGTCCGGCGACCACGCGAGGTCCACGACAACGGGCGGGTTGTCGTAGCGACCGTCGACGAGTTTCTGCGGTGCCTCCTCGCGATGGACCAGCCGAGCTCTGCTCCCGTCCCTGGCGATGATCCAGACCTCGGGCGTGTCGTCCATCGCCACCGCTAGCTGGCGACCATCGGGCGACCACGTGACCAGGCCGAAGGAGCGGTCGGGGAGCGCCGCGCCCGGGAGGTCGATCTCCTCGCGGATGTCACCGTCGTACCCGACGATCTGCAGCGACTGCGGCGGCTTGCCGTACTCGTTGGGGATCGTGAAGGTGACCTCGTCCTCGCCCGGCCCGAATGCGACGTCGCCCGGGTACGGGCCGAACTCGCAGGGCTGGATTGGACATTCGACCTCGGCCACCGTCCCGGACTTCTTGACGATCGCCACCCTACTTTCGGCGTAGAGGAACGATCCCGAGGCGGGGTCCGCGCCCTGCCACAGCGGGTACTGCGGCTCGTTCGGCAGCGACGGAGTCTTCCCAAACTCCCGGTCACCGGCGTGGATGATCAGGCCATTACGCAACCCCGGGTCCTTGGCCGGCGGGGGCGGGGCGGGCACGCCGCGATCCATGACCAAGAAGCCGCCGCCGATGATGGCCGCAATTATCGAGCATGCGGCGACCAGGCGTGCGGCGTCCCGCCGCCGCCGCGTACGACGCAGGTCGGAGAGCCCGGCCTCGACATCGACCTTCGTCGCCAAGCGAAGTCCTTCCGCGGCTTCCCTGCCGCGCATCTCGACGTTCACTGCTCTGCCTCCTCAACCTCATGCGCCCCGAGATGGAGCTCGTGTGCCAGGCGCGCGCGTGCCCGTGAAAGGTGTTGCTTGACTGAGCCCTCCGAGATCTCAAGCGTCTGCGCGATCTCGGAGATGGTGAGTTCGTAGACATAACGCAGCGCCACTGCCTGCGCCTGGCGCGACGGGAGGTGGTGAACCGCCGCCCAGAACTCTTCGGCGCCCGCCTCCAGGGTCACCGCGTCCGGCCGGCTCGCGGCCCGCGTGAGAGCGCGCAGCTCGATCATCCGGCGGCGGTACTGCGAGACGGCCAGGTTCGCGCACACTCTTCGTACCCAGCCAGCGGGATACCTCAGGTCGCTCACCCGACCCCACTTCCGGTAGGCCGCCAACATCGCTTCCTGGGCAACGTCATCGGCCATCGCCGGCCCGCACAGGGCGCGGGCGAGCGCGACCAGCCGAGGAAGCTCGGAACGGTAGAAGTCCTCGAAGTCCGCGTGGGTCGCCACGATCTCACCCCCGGACCGATCATCTTCCACCGAAGTAGTCCACATACCCTGAACTCGCACGAGCAGCCCCTGGCGATGACAGCCATCAGCAATAATTTGCGAAGCGGCTGAAGTCTCAATCGACAACATACGTTGGCTACCACACGCGTCGCTCGTGAACTTCGCACGACTCTCGGCAAGCAGGCCCTTCAGGCTAGGTCCGAGCCCTTTCGAGCGGCGCACCCGATCACATCGGGCCTGCTCAGTCGGAGTTAGTTCGAACCCTTGACGCGACAGGAGCTGGTAGGCCGCGTCAACTTCGTGCCAGTTCTATGCCTCGCGCGCCCCCTGAGCCCTGGACCGTAGTTGTCGGGCGGGTCCTTTGGGTGTTCCGGTGGGCTGGTAGTCGCGGCCGGGGTCGAGGGTGAGTTCGCGTAGGAGTTCGCCGGTGGCGGCGTTGACGACCCTGATCTTGACCCGGTTCGGAACTGGACCCCTCCAAAAGCCTCACTCATCGCGTACTGATGAGTGAGACTTTCGGATTGGAGAGACCCATGGACACGCTGCACGACCGGCTGGCGGAGCTGGCCAACGACGCACCAACGGGAGGTGCGCCCGCGGCCGAGCTTTGGGCGCGCGGCAAACGCGCCTATCGCCTCCGGGCCGCGGCACTCGCGGCCACCTTGCTGGTGGTAGGCGCCGTCGGCACAGGCGTGGGCGTACGCCTCGTCGATGGCGATGACAATCGCTCCGACCTTGCGCCGGCGGGGACCGTTGGCATCTCGCTGCCGATCCAATACCCCGCTGGGGAGGAACTGCCGGATCTCGGGGACACTCCCGGACCGCTGGCGGCGATCTGGTTGGCTCCTCGGGTGGGCGGCGGCGCGCCTGAAGCCGTCGGCCTCGTCGCGGACACCGGGATGTTCGGGACGCTCCCGATCGACCTGCCCGATGACGACCCCCAGGCTCCTGACGCCCTCACGGTCGCGCTGTCGGCCGACGGCCGCATGATCGCCTATCCCTCCCCGACGGGAGAGCTGATCGTCCACGATCTGGTGAGCGGCGAGAGCTCCTCGCCCCTGTCGGAGTTCCAGACCCGCGCGGGGTACACCTGGATCGATGCCACCCACCTCGTCGGCCACGTTGCGGGAGGGAGCGACGTAGAGGGATGGGTGTGGGAGCCGGGCACGGCGCCGACGTTGGTCAACCCCTACGGCGTGCGGTACGGAGGGACGGACCTGTCGCTCGTCAGCCAAGGAGGCGGTCCCCAGTCATGTTCGTCGCCGACCCGGTGGCCGACCCTAAGACAGGGGGGCGGTGCGTTCGGGGTGCCGGTGTTGTGCGACATCTTGGGCGTCATCGGTTCCGAGATCCTGCTGGGTCACTGGAACTCAGATCGCTTGCCGGGAGACTGGAACGACCCGAACGACGGCAACCGGACAGTGGTCGCCCTGAACATCCACGGCGCCGACGTTCCGTTCGAAGACCCGGCCCTGCGTCACGTGGTCGCCACCGCAGGAGCGCCCGAGCGGGTCTCGTTCGCTACCG
>JBDUAP010000395.1:0-2794 GCA_040004585.1 Sporichthyaceae bacterium | reverse complement strand
GCCGTACTTCTCGACCTGACTACATGGTGACCAGCACGACGCCGCCGACGTCGACACCGCGAAGAGCGCGCGGTCGCCGTGGACCCCGCGGCCCGGGCACCGCGGTGACGTAGCCGATGGTGCCGTCGTACCTGTGGGCGCGCTGGAGCTGCCGCACGTACGGAGGTGGGCTCTCTCGCAGGCCCTGCAGGAAGTGGCGGTAGTACGGGCCTGGGTAGTGCCCGGTGTCTTCGGGAACCTCGGGGAACAGTGGTGCGCCCGGGATGGTGATCGGCTCGGCGCTCGCCGCCGAGAAGCCGCGTGCCCGGTGGTTGCAGACAGCCTTGAAGATCCGCTTGGCGACCTCGAGCGGGCCGTCTTGGTCCAGGAGCAGGAAGCCGCGCAGCTGGCCGGGTGGGATCTCGCGCAGGTTCATGTCCCAGACGGCGCCGGTGACAAGGTCCGGGTCGACGAGGTCCTCTAGTGGGAGAGAGTCGGTCAGGACGAGGTCTGCGGTCGTCGTCGGAGACCAAACGTCGCCCAGCTGGTAGGCGCTGATCATCGAGATGGCCATCCGTCGCCAGCCCTGGCAGTCCGGCTCCTTGTCGTGGAAGCAGGGCATCTGCTCGCGGTATACGAGCCCACCGGTGTAGACGCCGTACATGGCAGGCACCTCGAGCTGCCGCGCGGTGGCGAGCAAGTCGGCGAGCTGCTTGCCGTCCTTGTGGCGGATGTCGACCTTGCACCGGCCGTTGTCGCGGCTCAGGCGCTTGGCCTGCACCAGCATGCCGAAGCAGGCGCTGCTGGTCTGGTCGAGAAACCACCATAGGTAGTCGGCGCCGGTCGCCCGGCCTTCCTGAACTCGGTTGAACGGAATGACGGTCACCACCGGGAGGCCTTGGTGGCTGCAGACCTCGGTCACGGTTTCCTCTGACCATCCCAGCCGCTCGCGGTCCCGCTCGTCCATGTGGGTCTCGGCGGCCACACGGATGCGCGTGAACGCATCCAGCACCTCGGAGCGGTTCATCGGTCGGTCGTAGGTTCGAGGTAGCCGACCGGGCCACCGCTGGAGACGACGATGCGGCTGGCCATGATCTGCTTCGCCAGGGCGCGCAGGTGGCCGGGGGTGTCCTGGTGGAAGGTGGTCTCCACGCCGGGGTGGACGCGGGCGAGGAGCTGTCCGGCGTAGTGATGACGGGGCGTGTCCTCGTCGGCCCGGGTGATGCTCCCGGCGGTACCGAGGATCCGGTAGACCGCGACCGGGAAGGTGGCCACGGTCACCGCGAACAGTTCGTTGTCGACCACCCTGTGCGGGTCCGAGCGCCACCAGCGCAGGCCGGCCGCCTCGAGGTCCTCGTCGCTGTGAGCGACGTGGAAGCCCATCCACGTACGGGGGTCGGCGGGGTACTTGTCGCGGTCAGCCTCTGCGCGGGCATCGGTGCGCAGCACCGTCAGCTCTCCGTCAAGGACCTGTAGGCGTTCGCGCCCGGTGATCTTGTCGACGGAGGTGGCCTTGATCGGGAGACCGAGCATGCCGGCTTTGACGAGCTTGTCGATGCCGGCCGGGTTGAGCTCGAGTCGGGCGGCAGCCTGGGTACGGGTGAGGGTGGTCGGGCGTGGTGTAGGTGTCGCGGGAGGCGCGAACGTAGGCAGGGGCATGTGTTTCCCTTCGGTAGGGGCCGGCCGTAGACCTCGGTGGTCCCTGGGCGTCGGTGTCGTTGATCATATAGTGCGTTGACTAACACAACAGGCTCCTGCTCGATGTCGCCGCTCGCAGCCACGGCGCGTGCCGTCTTGGGGGGCACTGGGTACGCATAACAACGAAAAGCGGCGGCTGACGCTGGAAGACGTCGAAAGTCGTTTCCGCAGGTCAGCCGCCGTTTTCGGCAACTAGCGACAGGGGTCGAAAACCCCTGAATCAGATGTCGTAGTAGGGCTCGAGCTCAGTTTGTCAGCGCTTACCGAGGTTCTGCGTCGGCCGCGTCCCACATCAGGGCCGGGGGAGTGGATCAGCCCGGGCACTGGGCCGGCAGGGGTGCGTCGGTACAACCCGGCGATGACACCCGACTCCCTCATGCCCGCCACCCCGTCCCACTCGCCGACCTGCCCACGGGCCTGCCTCGCGGCCTGACGCTGGACGATGCGCTTCGCGTCGTCGCCGCGCTCGGCGCCAGCGGCCCGAGCAGGGCCGTGGCCATCGCGCCGAGCCCCAGCAGGATCGCCAGCCCTGCCGAGGGCCGCGACGACTCCGTCGACCCGGCACCGCTCGGCCGGGTGCTCGCGGGGAGCGCGGAGACGGCAGGCATCGTCACACCTCCACCTCACGGTCAGGACGACGCTCCTCGGCCGGCCAGCCGAGACCGGTCGTGGCCGGCGCGTCGGGGGTGCTCGGCGTGGGCGCGACGCCACCGGGGTCCGCCGGGCCCTGGTCCAGCCGGAACGGCGGGTAGGTGTCGGTCATCAGGGCGACGTACGCGGTCACCCGGTAGACCCACCGGTTCAGGCCGACCAGCAGGTCGAACAACGGCGCCGGGTAGCGGCCGGTGAACAGCAACAGCAGTCCGGCAGCCAACGTCAGCGCGCCGATCAGACCGCCGACGGCGAACTGGAAGCCGTCCGCGTTACCGAACTGCCACGTGCCCGCGAGCACGCCCAGCACGATCAGGTGCGGCAGCGCCAACAGCCACGACTTGACCAGCACCAGCCCGCGCGAGAGCCGCTCGGGGTAGGCGATGTCGAGGTCGGCCGGGTAGTCGGTGTGGTCGAGGGTGAACGGCGGGTAGCGGTCGGTGCCGATCGCAGCCGTCGCGTAGAA
>JBDUAP010000394.1:0-2798 GCA_040004585.1 Sporichthyaceae bacterium | reverse complement strand
AGCGCACGTCGCGCTCCTGGCCGCCGCCGTGCAACACGGGGGTCGGGGCCAGCGCGCGGCTCAGGACCAGCGCACCGACGCCGAGCGGGCCGCCGATCTTGTGCCCGGTGACGGTCATCGCGTCCAGCCCACTCGCGGTGAAGTCGACCGGCAGCTGGCCGAATGCCTGCACCGCGTCGGAGTGGATCGGGACGCCGAACTCGTGGGCGACCTCGGCCAGCTCCGCGATCGGCTGCACCGTGCCGACCTCGTTGTTGGCCCACATCACCGACACGAGTGCCACCGAGTCGGGGTCCTCGGCCAGGGCGGCTCGCAGCGTCTCCGGGTGGACCCGGCCGTGGTGATCCACGGACAGCCACTCGACCTGCGCGGCCTCGTGCTCGGCCAGCCAGAGCGCGCAGTCCATCACCGCGTGGTGCTCGACGGCGCTGGCCAGGATGCGGGTCCGGCGGGGGTCCTCGGCGCGGCGGGCCCAGAAGAGGCCCTTGACTGCCAGGTTGTCCGCCTCGGTCCCGCCACTGGTGAAGACGACCTCGCTCGGACGGGCGCCCAGTGCCTGCGCCAGGGACTCGCGGGCCTCTTCCACCACCCGGCGTGCGGAACGTCCGGCGGCGTGCAGCGAGGACGGGTTGCCGACCAGCCCGAGCTGGGCGGTCATCGCCTCGAGCGCCTCCGGGACCATGGGAGTCGTCGCGGCATGGTCGAGGTAGGTGCCGCGCTCACTCATGACCCGACCAAGTCTACGCGCCGCAGCCGCTCAGGCCTTCCGCTTGGTGACCTCGTCGGTGAGGGCGGGCAGCACCTGGTGCAAGTCGCCGACGACGCCGAAGTCGACCAGCTCGAAGATGGGGGCCTCGGGGTCCTTGTTGACCGCGACGATGGTCTTGGAGGTCTGCATCCCGGCCCGGTGCTGGATCGCCCCGGAGATGCCGGCCGCGATGTAGAGCTGCGGGGACACCGTCTTGCCGGTCTGGCCGACCTGGTGCTGGTGGGGATACCACCCGGCATCGGTGACCGCGCGGGACGCGCCGACGGCAGCGCCGAGCGCGTCGGCGAGCGCCTCGATCACCGAGAAGTTCTCGCCGCTGCCAACGCCACGGCCGCCGGACACCACGATCGCCGCGCCGGACAGGTCGGGCCGCTCGCCCTTCTCCTCCACGACACGGTCGGTGATGCGGGCGCCCTTCGCGGCGTCGGACAGCTCGACGGTGACATCGACGCGGTCCGCGCCTGCCGAAGCCGCCTCGGGCGCGGTGGAGTTCGGCCGCAACGTGATGATCGGCGTGCCGGTCGTCACCCGCGACCTCACGACGGTCGATCCGCCGAAGACCTGCTGCTCAGCGAGCAGGCCGTCGCCGGAGGACGTGACGTCGGTGGCGTCGGTGATGAGGCCGCTCCCGGTCCTGATAGCCAGCCGGCCGGCGATCTCCTTGCCCTCGGCGCCCGAGGACAGCAGCACAGCCGCTACCGAACCGGCGTCCTCGAGAACCTTGGCGAGCACGTCGACGGACGGCCCCACGAGGTAGGAGGACATGTCGTCACCGTCAGCGACGTAGACCTTGGCGGCGCCGTACTCGGCGAGCCGGTCCTTCGCCGAGTCGAAGCCGTTGCCCACGAAGACAGCGCTCGGCTCGCCCAGCCGCCGGGCCAGCGTCAGCAGCTCGAGGGTGACCTTCTTGACGTCACTGTCGGCGTGGTCGACCAGGACGAGGATCTCTGCCATGGACTTTCGGTCCCTTCGGACTAGATGAACTTCTTGCTGGCCAGGAACTCGGCGAGCTTGGCCGCCCCGTCGCCTTCGTCCTTGACAATCGTGCCGGCCTGTCGTGGCGGGGCCGCCTCGAACGACTCGACTGCGCTCCACGCGCCGCCGAGACCGACGTCGCCGGCCTCGATGCCGAGGTCACCGAGGGACAGCGTCTCCACCGGCTTCTTCTTCGCGGCCATGATCCCCTTGAACGACGGGTAGCGCGGCTCGTTGATCTTCTCCACCACGCTGACGACGGCGGGAAGCTGCGCCTCGACCGCCTGGTAGCCGTCGTCCGTGAGCCGCTTGATCTTCACGGCGCTCCCGTCGACGGTGACCTCCTTGGCGAAGGTCAGCTGCGGGATGCCGAGCCGCTCCGCGAGCATCGCCGGCAGGACGCTCATGCGCGCGTCCGACGACTCCGAACCGAGCAGGACCAGGTCGTACGACGTGGTGCCCACGGCCTTCGCCAGCGCCAGCGACGTGGCGACCGCGTCCGATCCGTGCAGGCCGGGGTCGAGCACGTGGATGGCCTTGTCGGCACCCATCGACAGCGCCTTGCGGACCGTCTCGGTCGCCGACTCGGGTCCCATGCACAGCACGGTCACCTCGCCGCCGGAGGCCTCCTGCAGGCGCAGCGCCTCCTCCACGGCGTACTCGTCCATCTCGTTCATCACCGGGTCGGTCGCACCGCGGTCCAACGTGTTGTCGGCGGGGTCCAGCTTCTTCTCCGACCAGGTGTCCGGCACCTGCTTCACGCATACGACGATGTTCATGGGCCTCAGGTTACCGACGAGTAGCAGAGCCTGCGTGGTCGGCCCGCGTCCATCGGCGGTTCCAGCGCCTTGTCCGCGGCTACAGCGGCGGCCAGTTCTGGTCGAGCAACGCGCGGCTCCCGGGCGCAATCTCGGCCCGCACGGCGTCGCACTCCGATGTGGACAGCGGTGGCAGTGCCGCCAGATCGGCGTTCTCGCGCACCTGTTCGACGGTCTCGGCACCGACGGCGACCGAGGTTATCCACTGGTGACCGAGCGCATAGGCCAGGCAGAGG
>JBDUAP010000393.1:0-2812 GCA_040004585.1 Sporichthyaceae bacterium | reverse complement strand
AGCGGTTCGGTGACGGTGCGGATGTGGGGGACCAAGTACTACAAGGTCGGCACGTCGAGGTCGGGCCGCTACAACGTCAAGCCCTTCCAAACCGTCTACAACGAGAAGCCTGCCGGTAGCCGACCAGGTGACTGCGTCTCCCAACCGGGCGTGCCCGGCTTCACCGTCGATGTGACCCGGACGCTCTCTCGAGGCGGCACCCGCGTGCGCAGCGAGAACTTCCACACCGTGTACAAGCAGGAGCAGCGCATCATCTGCGGTTCCTCGGGGCCCAGCACGCCGAAGCCCACGCCCACTCCGCCGCCCTCGACGCCGCCGCCCGCGCACTGACCTCTCGCGCAGCGGCAGCTTCGTCACGCCCCGCGGATGGACGGCGGAAGTGAGCCTGCTGCGTGAGATATCGTCGCCATCGGTCCCCCGCCCCCACCAGGAGTTTTCGACCATGCAGTCCTCGGATCGGCCGATCTTCGTTGTCGGCTGCCCGCGATCGGGGACGACCCTCTTTCGGGTGATGCTGCACGCTCACCCGCGGATCGCGATCCCGCCGGAGAGCAAGTTTCTGATGCCGGCCTACCGTCGCCGGACTCGATTCCAGGATCTGCAGCTCCGGGAGAACCGACAGCTGCTGGCTGAGTGGATCACCCGGCGGCAGGACAACGGGTTTCCCGACCTGCAGCTCGACGCAGACACGGTCGCTAACGAGATCGTCGACGGACCCCCCACCCTGGGGTCAGCGATGGGCATCGTCTTCCGGGCCTATGCGCAGAAGTTCGGCAAGGACCGATGGGGTGACAAGCGGCCCAGCTACTACGGCTTCATGGACGAGCTGGATCATCTGTTCCCGGATGCGCAGTTCATCCACGTCATCCGCGATGGGCGGGCCGCTGTCGCGTCGATCAAGCGCAAGACCGACCTGCCGCCGAAGGGTGACAGTCTCAAGTCGATGGCGACGTGGATCCAGGCTGTCGATGCGTGCCGGCGCTCGGGCAAGAAGCTGGGCCCGGAGCGCTACTTCGAGGTCCGCTACGAGGACATCATCGCCGACCCCGAGCGCGAGATGCGCGCGGTCTGTGCCTTCCTCGGGGAGGAGTTCCACCCCGGCATGTGCGCACCCGAGCAGATCGCCGCGGAGGTCACCCCCGCTACTTGGAGCCACCAGAAGCAGATCCTGCGGGGCGTTAACGACGAGTCGGTCGAACTGTGGCGTCAACAGCTTGAGCCGTGGGAGGTGGCCACCCTGGAGCGTGCCGCAGGCGGCCGACTCAGGTCGTTGGGATACGAGCTCTCCGGCATCGGCGGCCGCGCCCCGCTGACGAAGGTGCTGCAGCTGGTCTTGCTCCATCGCCGCTTCACTGCCGAGCTCGCTGCTCGCCGGCTGAGCGACCGGCGTCAGCTCGCGGACTCCGAGCAGCCGGTCGCTTCCCTGCTGACCAAGGGTCAGCTCGATTACGCGGCACAGCCCCAATCTCGACCCCGGCCGAGCATCGTGCCCAAGCGGGTGCGCCATGCGGTCCGGTGGCGCCTCCGTCGGCTCCGCCGTGCCCTACGGTCGAGCGCGTCAGCCGTCAGCGAGAGCTCGGACTAGGAGCGCGGTAGCCGTACGGGTGATGGGTGACGTAGCCCAGCGCGTCGTACAGCTTGAGCGCGCCGGGGTTGGCCGCGCGCACCTGCAGGTACGACGACGTTGCGCCCTGCTGCTGCGCCCAGCCCAGCAGCGCGGCCATCACCTGTGAACCGAGCCCCCGTCGACGCGCCGCGGGGACGACGTCCACCGAGGTGATGCCGCACCACTCGCCCTCGACGCTGACCCGGCCGATGGCCAGCGGTTCGGATCCGGCGTAGAGCATCGCAAAACCGACGACGGGTGGTGCGGCCAGAATCGAGACGTGACCGTCCACGTCGTCGTCGAGGTCGTGCATGACCGACAGCCAGTCGCGCGAGGGCGTCGGCTCGACCACCGCCCGCATCGTCGGTTCCGGGACCCGGGCTAGGACCGGAGCGATCGGGGCGACCTGCACCACCGTGACATGCAGCCGCGGCCAGCCCGCCTCGGCCATCGCGAGGTTGGCCGGGTCGCCCAGCGGCAGCTGCAGCAAGGCCGGAAACCCCCGCTCGGCGTACCAGGCCTCGACGGCGCGCAGCGCCTCGGGAACCGGAACGCCAGGGTCGCCCACCGCCATCGCCGAGTTGGCGCGGCCGGTGATGCCCCCGTGCGCCCGAAGGGCCCACTCGCCGAGGGCCTCGATCTCGCGGGCCGGCCACCCGGCCCAGCAGATCCGTTGCATGTCGTCGGGGCTCACCGACGGCACCTCCCAGCCGCGCCGCGGGGTGGCGGCCGGCACCACCTTGGCCGCGGTCACGTCGGCCACGGGCAGCCGCAGCACCTCGCCCCGGCTGAGGACCTCGAGGTGATCGTCGGTCACGTCCAACAGGTGACCGAGGATGTCGGAGAGCCGGCCCTCGGGCACCCGGCGGCGGACGCTCACACGCGCTCCGACATCTCGCGGGTTGAGCATCTGCGCCCCCTTGCCTCGCCGTTGGCCGTCGGGCGCGATACTAGGGAGGCAAGCTGGTGTCCCCCGACCCACCCATCAGCGGAGGAAGCCGACCGTGACGTACGTGATTGCGCAGCCCTGTGTCGATCTGCTGGACAAGGCGTGCATCGAAGAGTGTCCCGTCGACTGCATCTACGAGGGCAAGCGGATGCTCTACATCCACCCTGACGAGTGCGTGGACTGTGGCGCCTGCGAGCCGGTATGCCCGGTCGAGGCGATCTTCTACGAGGACGACACCCCGGAGCAGTGGAAGGACT
>JBDUAP010000392.1:0-2817 GCA_040004585.1 Sporichthyaceae bacterium | reverse complement strand
GCGGGTCCACCCGGTCACCGGCGTCTACAAGCTGCACGACGGCACCGACTTCGGCACCGGTTGCGGTGCGCCGGTTCACGCGGCCGCATCGGGACAAGTCATCCAGGCAACCCTGGTCGGCGGCTACGGCAACCAGCTCGTCATCGACCACGGCGTGATTCGCGGCGCTGGCGTTGCCACCAGCTACAGCCACCTGATGCGGTTTACCGCCCATGCCGGGGAGCATGTGGGCCGCGGAGAGCTGATCGGTTACAGCGGCGGCGGTGCCGGCATGTACGGCGCGGGCTACTCCACCGGCTGCCACCTGCACTTCATGGTCTACGTCAACGGTGGCGTGGTCAATCCGATGGGTTGGCTGTGACCAAACGGCCGAGCCGTCATAGCCCGTTGTCGCACTAGACTTTTCCGATGCTCACGGCGCGTTCGGCACGGCCGGTCCTGCGAGTGGCCGCCTTGGTGGCCGCCGTCGCGGTCGCCTATGTCGGCGGTGTGGTCACTGGGGTCGTCGGCCGCGGGTCGCCCAGCGGCAATGCGCAGCGGGGCGTCATCGACGAGGCGGCCGACCGGATCGCTGCGGACGCCGCCGAACCCGTTGACCGCAAGGAGCTCGAGCGCGCCGCGGTGGAGGGAATGCTGGGGACCTTGGGCGACCGCTGGTCGACCTTCTACGCTCCCACCGAGTTCGCCTCGTTCCAGGACGCGTTGGACGGGCGCTACTCCGGCGTGGGCCTGTGGCTGCGCCCGATCTCCGGCGGCGGCGTCGAGGTGGGCAGCGTGCAAGGCGGCTCACCGGCCGCCCGCGCGGGGATGAAGGCCAGCGATGTGCTGCTCAGTGTCGATGGCCGTGACGTCGGCAAGGCGAGCGTCGCAACGGTGGCCGGTCTGCTGCGCGGCGAGCAGAACACCACGGTTCGCCTCGTCGTACGGCGTGCTGGTGCCCGCAACGAGATCGCCGTCAAACGTGAGACGTTCAGCACCCACGACGTCGGTGTCGACCGCCTGCGGGGTGGGATCGTGCGCGTGCAGGTGAGTGCCTTCACGCGTGGGGTCGGCCGCGAGATCCGCACGGCAATGGCTGCCAACGCAACGCAGCACTCGACCGGGATCGTGCTGGATCTGCGCGGCAACCCCGGCGGATTGCTGGACGAGGCGGTCGAGGTGGCGTCATCGTTCCTCGACGGTGGGCCGGTGGTCTCCTACGAGCGGCGCGGCAAGGCGTCTCGGACGCTGCAGGCATTCAGCGGGGGAGATGTCACCACGCCGCTGGTGGTCCTCGTCGACGGCGCCACGGCCAGCGCGGCCGAGGTAGTCGCCGCAGCGCTGCAGGAGCGCAATCGGGCCGTGATCGTCGGTTCACGGACCTTCGGCAAGGGCACGGTCCAGGAACCGTCGCGCCTCTCCGACGGGTCGGGCCTCGAGCTGACCGTCGGCCGCTACCTCACGCCCAGCGGTCGCACCATCGAGGGCGTCGGCCTGGAGCCTGACGTGGCAGTGCCGGCCACCGAACCCGCGGCCGTGGCGGAACGGCGGGCCATCGAGGTGCTCACCGGTCTGGTCGCAGCCCTCGACGGAACCGGACGGGGCTGACCGTGCCGAAGGAACAGGGCCGCAAGGTCGTCGCGCAGAATCGCAAGGCGCGCCACGACTACCACATCGACGACGTCTTCGAGGCCGGGCTGGTGCTCGTCGGCACCGAGGTGAAGTCGTTACGCGCCGGGCAGGCTTCGCTCGTCGACGGCTTCGCGCACGTCCGTGATGGTGAGGTGTGGCTGGCCGGCGTGCACATCCCGGAGTACACCGAGGGCACCTGGACCAACCACGAACCGCGCCGCGAGCGCAAGCTGCTGCTGCACCGGCGGGAGATCGTCCGCCTGATCGGCAAGACCAAGGAGGGCGGGGTCACGATGATCCCGCTCGCCCTGTACTTCAAGGATGGCAAGGCGAAGGTGGAGATCGCGTTGGGCCGCGGCAAGCGATCGTTCGACAAGCGGGCCGCCTTGGCGGAGAAGCAGGCCAACCGGGAGACCCAGCGCGCGCTGTCGCGCCGCACCAGCGGCAAGGACGCCCGCGACTGACCCGTCAGCCGGCTGGCTGGAACGTGTCGAAGATCGTCTGCCGGATCGACTCGCTCGCGTCCCACTGGCCTTCCGGCGCGGAGAAGTAGAGCGCGTAGCCCTTTGCGCCGGTGTTCACGCCGCGGTTGAGGACGTGGGTCGGGCCGTTGCCGAACGTGAACTCCCAGTCCGCCGCGTTGTAGTCGCGGTAGTCGACCTTCTCGATCGAGATCCGCTGGTAGTTCGGCAGCCGCTTCGACACGGTCTTCTCCTGCCGCTCCCAGTCCGCCTTGGCGTCCTTCTTCGGATCGTCGGTCTGGTCGACCCGCAGGAACCGGGAGCCGCCCGGTTCACGGAAGTCGACCCGCGGGCCGTTGCGGATCGGTCGCCAGCCGTCGGGGACGGCCACCTGGAAGCCGGTGGGGTCCTTGTAGAGGGTGAAGCCGGCCGGGACACCCTCGGGCTGCGTGTTCTCAGAGGCGGTCGTCTGGGGCGCGCTCGGGCTCGGCGTCTCCTGGGTCGACTGCTTCGTCGACTGGCTGGTCGTGGGGTCGGCGGCGCTCGGAGTGTTCGTCGGGTCGTCGCGAGTCGCCGCCCAGCCGAGCCCGACCAGGATGGCCAGCACGGCGAGCAGCGCGATCGCGACCCAGGCAGAGCTGCGCGGTCTGCCTCCTGCGGGTGGCTCGTCATCGTCATGCCGCAAAAGCGGCGGCGGCGCGGCCTCGCGGGCGGGCGCGAGGGCCGCGACAGGAGCGACGGGCAG
>JBDUAP010000391.1:0-2823 GCA_040004585.1 Sporichthyaceae bacterium | reverse complement strand
CTCCGGACGAGCTCCCGAACATCCATCACCGGAAGGACTACGAGGCGAACCGTACGGAGGAGCTGCCCGAGTACCGCCTCACGTGCATCTTTGTCGACAGGGATTATCGACGGAAAGGCGTCGCAGGCGTGGCGCTTCGCGGTGCCCTCGACCTGATCGCGAAGGCGGGCGGCGGCGTCGTCGAGGGCTATCCGCAGGACTCGCAGGGCAAGAAGATCTCGGCCAAGTTTCTCTACAACACCACGCGCAGCCTCTACGAGCAGACCGGCTTCACATATCTGCGACCCAAGGGCAAGAACCACTGCGTGATGCACAGGACAGTCTCACCCGTCAAAGCGTCTTGATGGGGTCGCGTCCGGCTGTCGCTGGCGATTCGTTGCACAAGGAACATTCCCGAACACTCGGGCACGCGGATGACGTCTCGTCGGGGCGAAGTTTCTGCTGCCCGGCGCATCGAGAGCGTCGCCCGGAGCTACTGCTCGCCTTCCCAGTACTCGACCGCCGGTCCAGGCCTCGCGAACATGACGTCCTCGTCCTGGGCGTCCTTGGCGAGAATCTTTCCGGTGTCGAGGTACTCGATGATTTCGCCGCGGATCATCGAGGAGAGCATGAGAACGCGAATCGGCGACGCTGTTCGGTTGATGATCTGATGCGCACCGTCCTTGCCTCGCGGAAAGCAGACGACGTCACCCTCCTTCAACACGTGCTCGCCTTCGGGCGTGCGTAGCGTCGGCTCGCCATGAAGCACGATCACCCATTCCTCGTTCAGGTAGTGCGTGTGGTAGGGCCAGAGCTTGCTGCCAGGCTCGACTTCGGACATGGTCGCGCCGATTAGCTCGCCGCCGATCCGCTGACCGACAAGTGCACCCCTGCAGCGCCAGCCTTCGCGGTCCCTCGTCCCGTCCCACTCCTCGCTGTTGAGGTTGAAAGTCTTCATTCGGAAACCCTAGCTTGCGTCTCAAGCGACGGCACGCTCGCGCAGACAGGCGGTCTCGACCTTGAGGTCGGAATTGGCTAACCGACGGCTGTAGGCTCGCGGCGTGGGCATGTCTGAGTAAAGAACGAACGTCGAGTGTGGCCTCTCTGTACAGATGGACGCCGCTGCCCGCAGCTCGCGGATGTGAAAAATGGCTGCTCGGACGCGCATTGCTTCAGTGGCGGATGTTCGGTTGACCCGGCATTTTCGACATTTCTCAATGGAGGGTGTCCTAGTCGTTGCCGTGATTGGACCTCTCTGTAGTGAGACCTGCTCCTCCGTTGGCCCCGAGATGACTGAGTAGGAGAACCGAGTTTGAGCTTCTTGCGCCACGGCTGGTGCCGCTGAGCAGCGAACAACGACGGGAGGCTGTCGGCCTGCTCGCCGAGTTGCTGCTCGATGCCGCAGTGAAGTGCGGGGGCGTCTTTTCTGGGGTCGTTTCTGCCGGCGCTTTGCATGGCGCTTCCGACAGCGTCGGCCCGCTCCCGGATGAGGGCGTCAGGGCGCGCAGGGCGGCGTGATGGGCCGGAGTCGCGAACCCCGACAAGAAGGTGCAGGTTCGAGTTCGGGTGTCGGGGCGAGGCCGCTCCGCGTGAGCGCGGCATCTGACCGAGCGCGACCGGGAGGTCGCGCTCTACCTGTACCGGCATCGCGTCCTGACCACGGATCAGCTGCAGCTGCTCTTCTTCTCTTCGCGACGGAGGGCACAGGACCGGCTGCTCTTCCTCTACCGGAACCGTGTGCTCGATCGCTTCTACCCGCCGGCACCGTTCGGCTCGGGCAAGCCGGAGGCGCACTGGCTGCTCGACGAGGCCGGCGCGATCCTGGTTGCCGCCATGCACGACCTCGAGCGCAAGCAGCTCGGCTGGCAGCGGCGTGACGACTGGGGCTCGCATCCCCAGCTGGCGCACCACCTGGAGACCAACCGCTTCCTCACCGACCTGATCGCCGCGACGCTCACAGACGCGGACCTGGGCGTGAGCGCGTGGTGGCCGCCCGCCGAGGCGGCCGACCACCTGAACCAGCGCCGGAGAGGACGGGTGCTGCCGGACGCCGGCTTCTACCTGGAGACGTGGGCGGGGCCGATCGAGTGCTATCTCGAGTGGGACCGCGCGACCGAAACGCAGGCGCGGCTGGCCGAGAAGCTGCTCGCCTACCGGCTCGCCGAAGCGGAACTGTTCGAGGAGGGCAAGCCGCCGCGCGGCATCCTCTTCGTCGTCCCCGGCCCTCGCCGGCTCGAGACGCTCCGCCGCGCCTTACACCGACTTCGAGCACGAACGGGCGGTCCGAGCCGGCAGGCATTCCGTCTACAGCCTCGACGGACGCTGGCCGCTCATCGCAACCAGCCTCGAGGCCGGACGAGGCCGGACAGGCGCCGACGCCGGCCGATCTCGCAGCCGTGGCCGACCAACTCGAGCGGGTCATCGCCGAAGGCGAGCCGCAGAAGACGAAGGCGCTCCTCCGGCTCCTGATCCGAGGAGCTACGCGTCGAGGGACGAGCGCAGATCCAGGCCACCTACAGGCTCGTCACGCCGGAGGTTTGCGCAACGTCCGAAAAAGTGGGTCGTCTCGGGATCGAACCGGAGGAAGGGGCCCACCCGCACGGGGACGTCCTCGCCGTCGATCCGGTACCAGCCGGAGCCGGCGACGATGACGTTGACCTCTTCCTGGCCGGAGTCGCGCTCGTCGTGCTCGCGTCCCTCGGAGTTCGGAGGGATCGCGAACCTCACATCCGGAAGATCCCGAAGGTCGTCGCGGGGACAGGGGCGTTCGCGGCCGCCGCGAGCCCGAGTGCGAGGACACGCCGCGTGTCGCGCGGGTCGATGATGCCGTCGTCCCAGAGGCGA
>JBDUAP010000390.1:0-2823 GCA_040004585.1 Sporichthyaceae bacterium | reverse complement strand
AGGTGTCATTACAACTCGTACAACTCGGTCAGGGATCGGCTGTGCCGATCAGGACAGCATCGAGCGGCCGGGCCGGTCAGCTGAGGAGTCCCGTGGGTCCAGCCCCCGGGAGTCCTCACCGAGCCCGAAGACCCCGAGTCCACCGAGGATGGCAACGGCGAAGGTGAGGATGAGCAGGACGATGGCGAACGCAGAAGTGGTCATGGCAGTAATTATGCGGGAAACGATATCGCGCCAACAGTGGCAGTCATGACACTTCCCGTCGACATCCTGCCAGGTTGCATGGCATAGTGCTGCCCATGCTCTCGAACGTGGCGGTGGTGGTCCTCGACGGCGTTGCTCCCTTCGAGCTCGGAGTGCTCTGCGAGGTGTTCGGCACGGATCGGTCGGCGCAGGGGCTGCCCCGCTACGACTTCGCGATCTGCGGTCCGGGGGCACGCCCGGTGCAGGCGTCACCGGGCTTCACCGTGACGCCCAGCGCCGACCTGTCCCGGCTGGAGAGTGCAGATCTCATCGGGGTGCCCGCGATGGGCGTGGATGTCGAGGTGCCGGCGGAGGTCAGCGCCGCGCTCCGGCGGGCCGTGGACCGAGGGGCGCAGGTCGTGACCCTTTGCTCGGGGATCTTCGTGTTGCTCCGGGCCGGACTGCTCGATGGCAAGCGCTGCACGACGCATTGGATGTACGCCGAGGAGCTGGCCGCCCGCTGCCCGACCGCCCGGGTGGAACCCGATCTGCTCTACGTCCAGGACGGTCCCTTGATCACCAGTGCCGGCAGCGCCGCCGGCATCGACGCCTGCCTGCACATCGTGCGGGCAGAGCACGGCTCAAAGGTCGCCAACGCCGTCGCGCGGCGCATGGTGGTGCCGCCGCACCGGGCTGGCGGTCAGCGGCAGTACATCGAGGCGCCGGTCCCCCGCTCGGACGCCGATACGCTCGCTCCGCTGCTCGACTGGGTGGTCGGGCATCTGCACGAGCCGCTCACCGTCGAGCTGCTCGCCGAGCAGGCGACGATGTCACCGCGGACCTTCGCCCGACGCTTCCGCGCCGAGACGGGGACGACTCCCCACTCCTGGATCACGCTTCAGCGGTTGCTGCTCGCAGAACGGCTGCTCGAAGACGGTGACGACCCGGTCGAGCTGGTCGCCTCACGAGTCGGGTTCGGCACGGCAGCAGCACTGCGCCACCACTTCCAGCAACACCGGCACACCACCCCGATGGCGTTCCGGCAGGCCTTCCGGGCTGCCCGCAAACCGCTCCCCGCGGCGTCGTGAGCGCGCCAACAGGGCTGGCTCAGCGGCCGAGGTAGGCGCGGGCCACCTGGTCGTCATCGATCAGACTGGCCGCCGGGCCGTCGAGCTTGAGCGAACCCGACTCGAGCACATAGCCGTAGTCGGCCACCCGCAGCGCAGCAAGCGCGTTCTGCTCGACCAACAGGATCGCCGTGCCCTGTTCGCGGATCTTCGCAACCGTCTCGAAGATGACGTCCACGAGCACCGGGGCGAGTCCCATCGAGGGCTCGTCGAGCATCAGCAGCGCAGGCCGACCCATCATCGCTCGGGCCACGGCCAACATCTGCTGCTCGCCGCCGGACATCGTGCCGGCCTGCTGGTTTAGCCGTTCCTTCAGCCGCGGGAACAGGTCCAGCACGCGCGTCCTGTCCTCGGCGATGCCCTGCTTGTCGTTGCGCAGGAACGCACCGAGGTCGAGATTCTCGTCGACGCTCATCCGCGGGAAGATGCGCCTGCCCTCGGGTGAGTGACAGATGCCCTTCGCGACGACCGTGTGGCCCTCGCACCGGGTGATGTCCTCGCCCTTGAGCGAGACACTTCCCTTGCGGGGCTTGATCAGACCGGAGATGGTGCGCAGTGTCGTGGACTTCCCCGCACCGTTGCTGCCGATCAGCGTGACTATCTCGCCGGGGTGCACCTCGAAGGAGATGCCCTTTACCGCCGCGATGTTCCCGTAGGACACGTGCAGGTCGCGCACCTGGAGCAGTGGTTGGCCGCCCGTCGCCCGGCCGGTCGCGCTGGGGGCCGTGGCCGTCATGCCTTTCCTCCCTCGGCGCCGGACTTGCCGAGGTAGGCCTCGATGACCCGTTGGTTGTTGCGGATGTCGTCAGGCCCTCCTTCCGCGATCTTCTGCCCCTGGTCCAGCACGGTGATGCGTTCGGACAGCCGCATGACCACGCTCATGTCGTGCTCGATCAACAGCACGGACACATTCTTTTCGGTGCGCACCCGCAGGACGAAGTCGACGAACCGGGCAGACTCCTGGGGGTTCATGCCGGCAGTGGGTTCGTCCAGCAACAGAACCTTGGGGCGCAGGGCCAACGCGCGGGCGATCTCGAGTCGGCGCTGGTCGCCGTAGGAGAGGTTGCGCGCATAGTCACCGGCACTGCGTCCGATGCCCACGAAGTCCAGCAGTTCTCTGGCGAACTCCCGCCCCTGTCGCTCCTCCTTGCGCTGCCAGGGCAGCGCGAACACCGTGCTCAGCAGCCCGCTACGCATGTGCGAGTGCATGGCCACCATGACGTTCTCTTCGGCGGTCATGAGGTTGAAAAGCCTGATGTTCTGGAAGGTGCGGGCCATGCCCCAACTGGCGATCTTGTGCGGTGGCATGGCGGTGATCACGCGGTCGCCGAGTCGCACGTCACCGGAGGTAGGCGAGTAGAGACCGGTGAGGACGTTGAAGAAGGTCGTCTTGCCGGCACCGTTCGGACCGATGAGGCTCACCACGCCGCCCTCGGGAATGTTGAACGACACGTTGTCGACCGCGGTCAGTCCACCGAACCTGATGGTGATGTCGGTTGCCGTCAGTGCAGCG
>JBDUAP010000072.1:0-9462 GCA_040004585.1 Sporichthyaceae bacterium | reverse complement strand
AGCAGGATGTGCTCGGTGCCGATGTAGTTGTGGTTGAGCATCCTGGCCTCTTCTTGGGCCAGGACGACCACTCGCCTCGCGCGGTCTGTGAATCTCTCGAACATCTATGTCGCTCCTTGGGAGAGAGCGGTCGGCCAGCAGGTGGACGCCCCACCAGCTGTCCTCCGCATGCTAGTCCCGCACGCAGACTCTCTTGTCTCGAACACGTTTCGATCGTTGGCTTGTCCTTCGGTAGCAACCCCTGGGGACTTCACCCTGTTCCGCTACCCCTACGCCGGGAGCGAACGCGCGTCGGACGGGTGATCTTGGGAACAGTTGCGTAATCTTCACCGATGACCGAGACCGTTGCCGTGATCGCCGCCGGGCCGGGGCTCGGCCGCTCGGTCGCCCTGCGCTTCGCCCGCGAGGGCGCCGACGTCGCGCTGGTGGCGCGCGCGGCCGAGCGCCTGGAGCCACTGGCCGAGGAATTACGCAAGTACGGCGTCCGCGTCCACGCCACGGCCGCTGACGTTGCCGACGAGGCGTCCCTGCGGGCCGGGTTCGACGACGTACGCCGGGAGCTGGGCGATCCGAGCGTGCTGGTCTACAACGGCTCGGAGTACGTCGAGGGCCGGCCGACGACCGTCGGCTACGACGCGTTCGTGCACGGCCTGCTCGTCGGCGTCGCCGGAGCCCTGGTGGCCGTCCAGGAGGTGGCGCCGGCCATGCGGGCGGCTGGGCGCGGGACGGTCCTGCTCACCGGCAGTGAGGCGGCCATCAAGCCGTCGGTGGGAGCCGCTGCGCTCGGAGTCGCCAAGGCGGGCCTGCGCAACCTGGCCTATTCGACTGCCGCCGAGCTCGGCCCGGACGGCATTCACGTCACGACAGTGACGATCCGGGGAATTCTCAAGGTCGGAACCGCCTTCGACCCCGAACTTCTCGCCGAGCATTATTGGCGCCTGCATCAGCAGGGCCGGGCCGAATGGGAGCCGGAGTTCGTCCTCAGCCGCTGACCAGCATTACCGCGGTATCGAGCACGCTTATGTCCGAAGTGGCCCGCATCGGTAGGCGCACGCCAGTTCGGACACAAGCAGCGGCAAAGGGTCAGCCACGGGATTTCTCGTATGCGGCGACAATGTCGGCGGGCACCCGGCCCCGCTCGTTCACCTTGTGGCCGTTGTCGCGTGCCCAGGCACGGATCTCGGCGGTGCGGTTGTGCCGGCCGCGGCCACGTCCCCGGGCCCGGCCGCTCGTCGAGCGTCCACCCGTACGGCGGGCGGGCCCGACGTACGGTGCCATCGTGTCGCGCAGTCGCCCCGCGTTGGCCTCGTTCAGGTCGATCTCGTAGGCGACGCCGTCGAGGGAGAACAGCACGGTCTCGGTGGCGGGACCGCCGTCAATGTCGTCTTCGAGAACAACGGTAATTTTCTGGGCCATTGGTATTTCCTTAGCGTCGCGGTGGAATTGCGACCGAGGTTATGGCAGGAATGCGGAACGCGCAATTCGGGTTGCTATTCCGTCCGCTCAGTACCGTCTCCGGTGCCATCGGACTCGGCCCGATTCTGACCATCGGTGTGCCGAATTACCGCACGCGCAATCGCGATGAAAGCGACCGCCGCGACAACGGGCGGCAGCAGGGCGGCCAGGACATCCACCGGAGCGCCTCAGTCCTGCTCGGGCTTGAGCAGCGGGAACGCGATCGTCTCGCGGATGTTCGTGCCCGTCAGCAGCATGATCAGTCGGTCCACGCCCAGGCCCATCCCGCCCATCGGGGGGGCGCCGTACTCGAGGGCCCGGAGGAAGTCCTCGTCGAGCTGCATCGCCTCCGCGTCGCCGCCAGCAGCCTTCAGCGACTGCTCCAGCAGGCGACGGCGCTGCTCGACCGGGTCGACCAGCTCGGAGTAGGCCACGCCCAGCTCGACGCCGCCGATGATCAGGTCCCAGGCCTCGACCAGGCCCGGGGTGCTGCGGTGGTCGCGGGCGAGGGGGCGGACGTCGGTCGGGTAGTCGGTGACGAAGGTCGGCTGGAGCAGGGTGTGCTCGACGAGCTTCTCGTAGATCTCGAGAACGATCTCGCCGGCGACCCAGTCCGGCTGCAGCCCCACGTCGTGCCGGTCGGCGATCTTGCGGAGGACCTCCGGGCCCGTCTCGGCCGTGATCTCCTCGCCGACGGCCTGGGCGACCGCCTGGTGGATGGGCAGCCGCACCCACTCGGCCTCGAGGTCGATGGTGGCGCCATGGCCGTCTGTGACGACCGTGGACCCGACCGTCCGGGCCGCGTCGATGACCAGGTCGCGGGTCAGCTCGGCCATCACGTCATAGTCGGCGTACGCCTCGTAGGCCTCCAGCTCGGTGAACTCCGGGCTGTGCGTGGAGTCCACCCCCTCGTTGCGGAAGACCCGGCCGAGCTCGTAGACCCGCTCGATGCCGCCCACGACGAGGCGCTTGAGGTAGAGCTCGGTGGCGATGCGCAGGTAGAGCGGCATGTCGAAGGCGTTCAGGTGGGTCTGGAACGGCCGCGCCGCCGCGCCTCCGTGCAGCGGTTGGAGCAGCGGGGTCTCCACCTCCAGGTAGCCGCGCCGGTCCAGCGTGTCTCGCAGCGAGCGCAGGACCGTGGCGCGCGCCTGGACCATCGCCCGGGAGTCGGCGTTCACCACCAGGTCGACATAACGCAGCCGGACCCGCGTCTCGGGGTCGGTCAGCCCCTTGTGCTTGTCGGGCAGTGGCCGCAGCGCCTTGGACGTCATCGCCCAGCGGTCGACCAGGACGGAGAGCTCGCCGCGCTTGGAGGTCACGATCTCGCCCTCGACCCCGACGTGGTCGCCGAGGTCGACGTCGGATTTCCACGCGGCCAGGGTGTCCTCGCCGAGCTCGTCCTGCGACAGCATCACCTGCAGGTCGCCGGTGCCGTCGCGCAGCGTCGCGAACGAGAGCTTGCCGCCAACGCGGGAGAGCATGACGCGGCCGACGACACCGACCCGGTCCCCCGTGCGGACGTCCGGGTCGAGATCGGGGTACGCCGAGCGGAGCTCCGCGATGGTCGTGGTCCGCGGGAACCCGAGCGGGTAGGGGTCGACGCCCTTTCCCCGCAGCCGGTCCAGCTTCTCCCGGCGTACGCGCATCTGCTCCGGCAGATCGTCCTGCGGGATCGGCGCTGCGTCGCCCGGCTGCTCGCTCACCCGGCCAGGCTACCGGCGTCAGTGCGGGGGGTTGCGGTCGAAGACGAGGCGCAGGCCGATCAGGGTCAGCCACGGCTCGTGCACGTCGATGGTGGTCGACTCGGCCAGCACCACCTGAGCGAGCCCACCGGTCGCCACCACGGTGACGGTGTCCGGGTCGTCGGTCAGCTCGGCAGCCATCCGGGTGACCACGCCGTCCACCTGGCTGGCGAAGCCGTACAGGATGCCCGACTGCAGCGCCTCGACGGTGTTGCGCCCGATGACCGACCGCGGCCGGGCCAGCTCCACCCGTCGCAGCTGGGCGCCGCGGGCTCCGAGAGCCTCCACCGAGACGTCGATGCCGGGTGCGATGGCACCCCCGAGGTACTCGCCCTTGGCGGAGACCGCGTCGAACGTCGTCGCCGTGCCGAAGTCGACGACCACGCACGGACCACCGAACAGCTCGACGGCGGCCAGCGCATTGACGATCCGGTCGGTGCCTACTTCCTTGGGGTTGTCGGTCAGCACCGGTACGCCGGTCTTGACACCCGGCTCCACCACGACGGCGCGCACGTCGCCGTAGTAGCGCCGGCACATCTCGCGCATCTCCTGCAGCACCGACGGCACGGTCGAGCAGATCGCGATGCCATCGACGTCAGCTCCGCCGGAGTCCGGGTGCTGGTCGAGCAGGCCCCGCAGAACTACCGCGATCTCATCGGCAGTCCGGGACGCCTCTGTGCCGATCCGCCAGTGCTCGACGAGATCCTCGCCGTCGAACAGCCCCAGCACGGTGTGGGTGTTGCCGACGTCGATGGCGAGCAGCATCATGCGCCCGCCAGCTCGACAGTCGCCAGCTCGACAGTGACATTGTCGATGAGCCGGGTGGTCCCCACGCGGGCGGCGACCGCGAGCAGCGCCACGCCGGCAAAGTCGTTCGGTACGTCGTGCAGCGTCGCCGGGTCGACGAGGACCAGGTAGTCGGGGATCACGCCCGGCTCGGCGACGATCACAGCAGCGGCCGCACGTCGTACGGCATCAGGACCGCCGGCGGCGGCGGCGGCGCCGGCCCGCAGCGCCCGCGACAGCGCGACGGCGACGTCGCGGTCCTCCGCCGACAGGTAGCCGTTGCGGCTGGACAGGGCCAGCCCCGACGGCTCGCGCACGGTTGGCACCGCGACCACCTCGCACGGGAAGTCCAGGTCGGCCACCATCTGCCGGATCAGCAGCAGCTGCTGCGCGTCCTTCTGGCCGAGGTAGGCGAAGTCTGGCCGGGTGATGTGGAGCAGCTTGGCGACGACCGTGAGCACGCCGTCGAAGTGACCCGGTCGCGACGCCCCTTCGAGGACGTCACCGATCGGTCCGGCGGACACCCGCACCAGCGGCGGCCCGCCGCCGGGATAGACCTCCTCGACCGACGGCGCGAACACGAAGTCGACCTGCTCGGTGGTGCAGAGCGCGACATCGGGCTCGAGAGTCTTCGGGTAGCGCGAGAGGTCCTCGTTCGGGCCGAACTGCAGCGGGTTGAGGAAGACCGTCACCACGATGAGATCGCACCGCTTCCGCGCGACCCTGATCAGCTCGCGGTGCCCGTCGTGCAGCGCACCCATCGTCATCACGACGCCGACACCGCCTGGCCGACCGGCCACCAGGGCGTCGAGCTCCTTGCGCGTGTGCACAAGTTGTGTCATCGAGACTCCTCGGCAAGCACGTCGAGCAGCGCCTCGGCCGCTTCCGGGCGGAGCATCCCGGCAGCCAGCGCCCGGTCGGCGGTGAGCCGGGCCATCGCGACGTAGGCACCCAGTGCCTGCGGTGACACCTGCCGCAGCTCGGCGATGTGCGCGGCGACCGTGCCCGCGTCGCCGCGGGCGACGGGTCCGGTCAGCGCTGCGTCGCCGGACCTCAGCACGTTGTCCAGGGCCGCTCCGAGAAGGGGCCCGAGCATCTTGGCCGGGTCCTCGACGCCGCAGCGGCGCAACAGCTCCATCGACGCGGCCACCAGAGTCGTCAGGTGGTTGGCGCCGTTGGCAAGAGCTGCGTGGTAGAGCGCCCGCTTGTCCTCGTCGACCCACTGCGGCTCGCCGCCCATTTCGATGACGAGCGCCTCCGCGATCGGGTGCAACGGCTCGGGTGCGGTGACGCCGAACGAGCAGCCGACCAGCCGGCTGATGTCCTCCCGGCGACCGGTGAACGTCATTGCCGGGTGCAGTGCCAGAGGCAGCGCGCCGAGACGGGTCGCCTGATCCAGCACCCGCACGCCGTACCGCCCGCTGGTGTGCACCATCAGCTGCCCAGGTGGCACGGCCTCGGCCGCGACCAGGCCTTGCACCAGCCCCGGCAGCGCGTCGTCGGGGACCGTCAGCAGCAGCAGCTCGGACTTCTGGGCCACCGCAGTCGGCGCCATCACTTCCGCATCCGGGAGCAGCGCCGCGGCTCGTGCCCGGGAGGCGTCGGACACCGCCGAGACGGCGCCCACCTGGTGGCCGACGAGTTCGAGCGCGGCGGCGAGAACGGCGCCGACCCGGCCGGCGCCGATGACGCCGACAGCCAGGCGCGCGGGCCGGGCTGTGGTGCGGTCGGTGCTCACGGTGCGTTCCAGTCCTCGAGGTGGGTACCGGACGAACGCCAGCGTACGGGCTAGCCTCGCGGGGCTGACCGGGACATGTGAGGAGATGCGCGTGCTCGAGGCAGGCATGTGGGGCCTCGTCGCCGGGATCGCGCTGCTGATCGGCGCAGTGATCGGCGTCCGGGTCAAAGTCCCGACCCGGATCATCGGTCTCGTGATGGCGCTCGGCGCTGGGGTCCTGATCAGCGCCGTCGCGTTCGAGCTCGCCGAGGAGGCCTTCCAATCCGCTGGCAGCGCAGTGGTGGTTACCGGCCTGGTCGCCGGCGCCGCCGTCTTCTTCCTCGGTGACCTGTGGATCGACAAACGGGGCGGGGCCAACCGCAAGCGATCGGGAAACGAGCAGGCGGGTGGCGCAGGCATGGCGCTGGTCCTGGGAGCCCTCCTCGACGGCATCCCCGAGTCACTGGCCATCGGTGCGTCGCTGCTCGGCGGGGGCGCGGTCGGAATCCCGGTCGTCGTCGCGGTCTTCCTTTCCAACATCCCGGAGGGTCTGGCCGCAGCGACCGGTTTGCGCTCCGCGGGACGATCCGTCCGGTGGATTCTCACCCTCTGGGGCGCGGTAGTCCTGGTTTCGGGCATCGCGGCCGCGCTCGGTTTCGCGCTGCTGGGAGATGCCGACTCCACCGCGGTCGCCGTCACTCAGGCCTTCGCTGCCGGCGCCATCCTCACGATGTTGGCCGACACGATGATGCCGGAGGCGTTGGACAAGGGCGGGAACACAGCGGGCCTCGTGACGACGCTTGGTTTCATCCTGGCGTTCCTGCTCTCCCATGTCTGAACCGCTCGGCCGTCCGGTGCCGTGGCGGGAGGCGACCGAGCAGGCCCTCTACGGCGACGGCGGCTTCTACCGGCGTACGGGCGGGCCGGCGGCGCACTTCCGGACGTCGGTGCACGCGTCGCCGCTGTTCGCGGAGGCGCTGCTCAGGATGGCAAGTGCCACCGGCCTGCGAACGGTCGTGGACGTCGGGTCCGGCCGCGGTGAGCTGCTGGCGCAGCTGCACGAGTGGGACCCGGCGCTTCGCCTGGTCGGGGTCGACGTGGTGGACCGGCCTGGTGACCTGCCCGCCGCGGTCGAGTGGTCGTCTACCGTCCCCGAGGTCGACAGCGCCCTGCTGGTCGCCAACGAGTGGCTCGACAACGTGCCCGTCGACGTGGCGGTGCGCACCGCAGACGGTGACCGGCTGGTGCTGGTCGACCTGGCGACGGGAACGGAGACCCCCGGTGGGCCGCTTTCGGCCCGCGACGCCGCGTGGCTGGAGCAGTGGTGGGCGCTGACGGAGGACGGGCAGCGGGCCGAGATCGGCTGGCCACGCGACGCTGCGTGGAGCCGGGTCCTCGACCGGCTCGGCTCTGGGATTGCCATCGCCGTCGACTACGCGCATGCGGCCGCTGACCGGCCGCCCTTGGGCACGTTGACCGGCTATCGCGACGGGCGGCAGGTCCCCCCGGTGCCGGACGCGTCGTGCGACGTGACCGCGCACGTGGCGCTGGACGCCTGCGCCGAGGCCGGCCGGCGGGCGGGTGCGACGACCACGGTGCTCACCACCCAGCGAGACGCCCTCACCGCACTCGGAATGGTTGCCGAGCAGCCGCACTCGGAGCTGGCCTCGACGGACGCGAACGCCTACGTCGCGGCCATCGTCCGGGTCGGCCAGCTCGCCGAGCTGCGCGAGCGCGGCGGGCTGGGCGACTTCGGTTGGCTGATCCAGGCGCTCGAGACGCCGCTACCCGCCGCGCTTCTCGGCGAGCAACGGCAGCTGTAGCCGCATCCACGGGCTGTAGCGCTCGGGGTCGGCAGCGACAGCGGCCGCCAGCGTGGACCAGGGCACCCAGGCGAACGAGTCCACCTCGGCCGGGTCGGGCTGCGGGTCGCCGTCGAGCGTCGCGGTGAACACCGGACAGACCTCGTTCTCGGTCACGCCGCTGGCCATCCGCGCGGTGTAGCGGAAGTCGGGAAGCTCGAGGCGCAGCTCCCCGACATCGACGCCGAGCTCGTCGGCGGCGCGACGTCGTACGGCGTTCTCCACCGATTCTGCAGGACCAGGGTGGCCGCAGAAGCTGTTCGTCCAGGCCAGCGGCCAGGTTCGCTTGGTCGGCGCGCGCCGGGTCAGCAGCACCTGGTTACCGGTCGGGTCGAACAGCCAGCAGGAGAAGGCCAGATGCAGCGGCGTGTATCCGTGGTGCACGGTCGCCTTCGGCGCAGTCCCACATGGCTGTCCGTACTCGTCCAGGAGTACGACGAGCTCCTCAACCCTCGCTTCGCCGGAGTTCACCTGAGTGAGGGTAGCCGCGGTGAGCCGCGTCGCTGGACCGAGCAATCACGGACCCGGAGGGGCGCCTCCTCCGCCGCCCGGTTTGGTCGATGTGTCTACGCGTACGGCTAGCTTGACTGTGTAGCCGTCGTTGATGTTTCAGGTGGTGGTGGCGAGCTGGCTTGCTCCGCCGTCGTCACCGAAGACGTTGTCAGTCGACAAGCTCAGCTGACTCAGGTTGTTCACGGACTGCTCGTAGCCGGTCGTGGCGTACGCCTTGTCGCAGATCGCCTTCGGCAGCCCGAGTTGGGAGGTGGCGATCGCGTTAGTGGAGTTGGTGATGCTCTCTTGGTCGAGATAGACCTCGAAGTGGATGTGCGGCCAGCGACCGGAGTAGCACGCTGGGAAAATGCTCGTGAAGCGGACTATGCCGTCGTCGTCCGAGATTTGCGCTCCGCGCAGGTAGTTCTGGTCCTCGACGCCTTCGGAGTACAGCGAGTACCGCCCTTCGCGGTCGCAGTGCCACACGTAGACCGCGACCCCGGCGAACGCAGATCCCCCGTCCGCGAGGTCGCTGAGTGCAAGCTCCAGAGTCATGGGAATTCCCTGAGCGATGCCGCTGGCGTCTCCGAAATTGGATCGGATGTCGCTGCGGACGATGCCGCTCTCCTCGAGAACGTCCGGCCCGTTGGAGCCGTCACCGGGGTACGGGCCCGCGGTCTCGTCGGGGATCTCGCCGGTCGCTTCGGTCGTTCCGGACGATCCGGTCGTAGCTGACGTCGTCCCACTGGTTCCCGGGTCGCTGCTGCATGCCGCCAGCCCCAGGGCGAGCGAGCCGAGGCCGAGAACTCGCAGGGCGGAGCGGCGGTCGAGGACCGTCTGGACGTCGAATCCGAGGCCTTGGTCCTGGAGGTCCTCGGTGGGGCGCGGGAGCGGCCGTCCGCCCCACGTCCTGAGGGTCCTGTCTCGACCCGTGCTCAAGGCTCTGTTCACGGTTGCTGCTCTCCGTACCTGAGTAGTCGGGCGAAAGCGGATGACTCACCCGTGCAACGTCAGTCTGGAGACGCACCCGAGGAAGGCGCTGTCCGACACCTGTGCATTCCCTGTGTAGGGATCGACGCCCTGCCCGCAGGGCTCAGTCAGACACGGACGGGCACTGACTCGTAGCCGCGCAGCACGAACGTCGACCGGCGGACCGGGTGGCCCGCAAGCGCGAGAGTCGGGCAGCGGTTCAGCAGGGTCGGCAGCGAGATCTGCAGCTCCATCCGCGCCAAGGGTGCACCGATGCAGTAGTGAAGTCCGGCGCCCGCGGAACTCTCGAGCATCCGGCGCCCGCTGCTGCGCGGATGCCATACCCGCGCGGCACGCGCCGTCCTCTACCCCAGCGTGACCATTGCCTCGGCGACCTCGCCGGCCGCCGCATCGGGGATCGCAGTGGCAGCTTCCTCGA
>JBDUAP010000389.1:0-2830 GCA_040004585.1 Sporichthyaceae bacterium | reverse complement strand
CTGCACCCGATGCAGGCGGCGTTCCACGAGTGCCACGCGCTCCAGTGCGGTTTCTGCACGCCGGGGATGATCATGCAGTCGATCGACCTCCTCAACGACAACCCGAAGCCCACCGAGACCGAGATCCGCGAAGGCATCGAGGGCAACCTCTGCCGCTGCACCGGCTACCACAACATCGTGCGAGCGGTGCAGACCGCGTCCGGTCAGGAGGTCAACGCATGACCGTCACCGAGGAGGCACCGGCCGCCGTCAAGGAGATCGGCCGCGACCGCCGTCGCAAGGAGGACGCGCGGCTGATCACCGGCCGCACCCGCTGGACCGACAACATCCAGCTCAACGGCATGCTGCACCTGGCCATGGTCCGCAGTCCGTTCGCGCACGCCACGATCACCAACATCGACCTGACCGCCGCCAAGGCCGCGCCCAACGTGGTGACCGTGGTCAGTGGGCCCGACGTCGCCGACATCCAGGGCGTGCTGATCAACGCCTGGCCGATCACGCCCGACCAGGTCACCCCGACCCACCTGCCGGTGGCGAGCGGCCGGGTCTCCTTCGCTGGTGAGATCGTCGCCGTCGTGGTCGCGCGCACCGCGGCCGAGGCCCGCGACGCCGCCGAGCTGGTCGACGTCGACTACGAGGAGCTCCCCGCCGCGCTGGACCTCAAGGAGTCCGCGGAGGCTGATGCATCGAACGGGGGGGCGCTCGCGCACCCCGACCTCGGCACCAACAAGTCGGCGCTCTGGGTCTTCGACTCGGCCGCCGCCGGCACCGGCGGTGACGTCGAGGAGGCGATCACCAAGGCGCGTGACGGCGGCATCGTGATCGAGCGCGAGTTCCGCCAGCAGCGGCTGATCCCGGCGTTCATGGAGCCGCGCTCCGTGGTCGTCGACCCGACCGGCGAGCAGATCACGATGTGGTCCGCGACCCAGATCCCGCACATCCTGCGCTTCGCGCTGGCGGCCACCATGGGCATCCCGGAGTCGAAGATTCGCGTGATCGCGCCCGACGTCGGTGGCGGGTTCGGCGGCAAGCTGCAGACGAACCCCGAGGAATGGATCACGATGGCGCTGGCACGGCGCCTCGGGAAGCCGGTCAAGTACACCGAGACCCGCTCCGAGTCGCTGATGGCGTCGCACCACGGCCGCGACCAGTGGCAGAAGCTGACCCTCTCCGCGGAGAAGGACGGCACCGTCACGGGGCTCAAGGTCGAGCTGCTGGCCGATCTCGGCTCCTACGTGTCGCTGGTCGGCGGCGGGGTGCCGGTGCTGGGCGCGTTCATGTTCAACTCGATCTACAAGTTCCCGGCGTACCACTTCGCCTGCCAGACGGTGCTGACCAACAAGACCTGGACCGACGCCTACCGCGGTGCCGGCCGGCCAGAGGCGACGTTCGGCATCGAGCGGATGATGGACGAGCTCGCGGTCGAGCTCGGCGTCGACCCGCTGGAGGTCCGGGAGAAGAACTGGATCAAGAACGACGAGTTCCCGTTCACCACGGTGGCTGGACTCGAGTACGACTCCGGCAACTACGAGGCCGCGACCGAGAAGGCCAAGGCGAACTTCGGGTACGACGAGCTCCGGGCCGAGCAGAAGCAGCGGCGTGAGTCCCACGACCCCGTGCAGCTCGGGATCGGCGTCTCCACCTTCACCGAGATGTGCGGCCTGGCTCCCTCGCGGGTGCTCGGCTCGCTGGACTACGGCGCCGGTGGCTGGGAGCACGCGAGCGTGCGGATGCTGGCGACTGGCTCGGTCGAGATCGTCACCGGGGCCAGCGCCCACGGCCAGGGCCACGAGACGGCGTTCAGCCAGATCGTCGCCGACCGGCTCGGCGTGCCCTTCGAGTCCGTCGAGGTGCTGCACGGCGACACCCAGGTGGCGGCCAAGGGGCTCGACACCTACGGGTCCCGGTCGCTCGTGGTCGGCGGTGAGGCGCTGGTCAAGGCCGTCGACAAGGTGATCGAGAAGGGCAAGCAGGTGGCGGCGCACCTGCTCGAGGCCGACATCGGTGACATCGAGTTCGACGCCGGGAAGTTCGGGGTCCGGGGCACCGACCAGGGCATCGGCATCGGCGACGTGGCAGGTGCGGTGTTCGCCGCGCACAACCTGCCCGACGGGATGGAGCCGTCGCTCGACTCCGACGCGACGTACGACCCGATCAACTTCAACTTCCCCCACGGCACGCACCTGTGCGCGGTCGAGGTGGACACGGAGACCGGGCAGATCAAGATGCGCAAGTACGTCTGCGTCGACGACATCGGCAACGTGATCAACCCGCTGATCGTCGCCGGCCAGGTGCACGGCGGACTGACGCAGGGCATCGCGCAGGCGCTCTTCGAGGAGGCCGTCTACGACGAGCGCGGCACGCTGGTGTCCGGCTCGTTCGTGGACTACCTCGTGCCCACCGCTGCCGACATGATCAGCTTCGACATCGACCACAACTCGACGCCGTCGCTGACCAACACGCTCGGCACCAAGGGCGTGGGCGAGGCGGGCACGATCGCCTCCACCCCGGCCGTGGTCAACGCGGTGGTCGACGCCGTACGCAGCTTCGGCGTCAACGACATCGTGATGCCCTGCACGCCGCAGCGGGTCTGGAAGGCGATCCACTCCAACGACGACAAGCGCGAGGCCACGGAGACGGCCGACGCGGCTCCGCACTTCGACACGGAAGGAGCGGGTCAGTGATCCCCGCCAAGTTCGAGTACTTCGCACCGACCAGCGTCGAGGAGGCGCTCGGCCTGCTCGCCGAGCACGGTGACGAGGCCAAGGTCCTCGCCGGGGGGCAGTCCCTGCTGCCGGTGCTGCGGATGCGGCTCAACGCACCCGAGGTG